>JAHEYR010000307.1 GCA_023251485.1 Bacteroidales bacterium | reverse complement strand
TCAGACAGATCGGCAAAAAGAATAATTTTGAATATGGGGTTTCGATGGAGTTTAATGGCACTGACGAATACGAGCATTATAACAACCATCCGATGCATGTTCATTTTGTAAATCAGTATTGGATGAAGGACGTTGCAGACTTTATGGAAATTGATTATCAACCTTTATAGGCAGCAACGAATTTTACCCATTCTCAACCGTCATTTCAATCTCCCCCAATCGTCATTTCGACCTCCCGCAACCGTAATTTCGACCTCTTGGGAGAAATCACTTCTTGATAACCAATGTTGATAAGCAGATTTCTCCCAAGGGGTCGAAATGACGACTACTGAGTAAAAAGATTCCATAATTTTAAACAACGTATAAAAATTAATATTAGTTTTGTACGCTAAAACTAAATCAGTCGAAATGTCCTCAGTAAATACCTCTAAAGAAGAGCTTTTAAGAGAAGAAATTATTCGGGCTTCTCAAAAACTGTTTAAGCAGTATGGCCTTCAAAAAACAACAATGGAGGATATTGCTAAGTCGATGGGGCGGGGAAAAAGCACATTATATTATTATTACAAAAGCAAGGACGAGGTCATTGATGCAGTCATCCTGAAAGAAATCAATGAGCTGTTTGAAAAAACGAAGGCTGAAGTTGAAAAAGTGACTACGGCTGAAGATAAGTTGAAGGCCTATTTCCTGGTTTCATTAAAAACAGTAAAAACGAAAGCAAATCTCTATAAAGTAGTGAAGGGCGAAATTGAAGACAAATTACCTCACGTAAGAAAGCTCATAAAGAAGTTTAATACCAGAGAAATCCAAATCGTCAAAGAGATCCTGCTTTTAGGTATCGAAAATAAGGAGTTTAATCAGTCGTTAAAAGAAGATGCCGACCTGTTAGCTTATTCGGCAGTAAGTGCGATAAGGAGCCTGACTGTTGATCTGGCAATCGAAGACAAATTCCCTAACTGGGATGAACGGCTGAATGTTGTGATTAATATTTTACTGAAGGGGATAAAGTAATAAATTTTTTTTGTCACGAATTGGACTAAAATACGAAAAACGTTTTAAAGATTAAATAAAAGAATAATACTATGAACAATAAACTGATATTAAGCGGATTAATAACCATAATGATATTATGGATTACAGGTTGTAGTGAGAAAAAAAGTCCTACTTCATCAGCTGAACAAGGGCTTCCGGTGAAAGTGCAAGAGATAAAACTTGCTAGCGAGGATCAGCAAAACTATTATGTAGGCATTGTAGAAGAATCAATTTCTGTCCCGGTAAGTTTTCTAACAAACGGTCAAGTCACGAAAGTATATGTTTCCGAAGGTCAGAAGGTGAAGAAAGGTCAGTTATTAGCCGAACTGAATAGCAGCAATTACCAGAGCATGTATCAGATATCGCGGTCTAAAGAAAAACAGGCCGAAGATGCATACAGCCGCCTTTCCGATCTATACAAAAAAGAGAGTCTGCCCGAAATCAAATATATCGAAGTCCAGACCGGGGTTGAGCAAGCCCGTTCGGCAACCCAGATCGCTTTAAAAAATATGAACGATTGTAAGCTATATGCCCCGATGGATGGAATTATCGGAACACGTTCTATTGAGATTGGGATGAGCATCATGCCTACTGTTACTGTTTTTAAGCTGGTCAAAATTGATAAAGTCTTTATAAAAGTATCCGTACCTGAAAACGAGATAGCGAAAACCAAAACCGGACAAAAAGCTAAAATCAACGTTACCGCTTTAGATAATGAACAGTTTGAAGGCGTAATAGAAGAGCAAGGAGTTATGGCTAACCCGTTATCGCATACTTACGATATAAAAATAGCCTTAGCAAATAGGGGAGAGAAGTTGAAACCAGGCATGGTCTGTAAAGTGGCCCTTCATAATAATGCCTCATCAGATCAGGTTGTTGTTCCCTCCAATGTGATTCAAATAGATAAAACCGGACAAAAATATCTGTTGATAGCTGATGTCAACACCAACAAAGTGGTGAAACGGAACATAACTGTGGGAGCACCTTCCGGAAACGGCGTCATCATCACAACCGGATTACAAGCTGGTGATCAGTTAATTATTGAAGGATATCAGAAAGTAAGTGAAAACAGCTCCATTCAAATCGTAAAGTAAGATGAACAAGAAAATAGATATTGTAGAATCTGCAATGAGGCATCGGCAGATTGTCTTTTTAATTGCGGCCTTGTTGGTGTTGTTTGGCGCTTACGCGTTGTTTAATATGCCCAAACAGGAATTCCCAAAATTTACGATTCGGCAGGGATTGGTCATTGGCGTATATCCCGGAGCGACTTCTTCAGAGGTGGAGGAGCAACTTACTACAGCTGTGGAAAGATATCTTTTCAGTTTCAAAGAGATCAAGAAAGAAAAGACATACTCTCAGTCGAAAGATGGGATGATGATTGTATTTGTTGAGTTGAATGATGATGTAAAAAACACGGACGAATTCTGGTCAAAGTTGAAGCATGGATTGAGCAATTTCAAAGCTCAATTGCCCACAGGCGTATTGGCGTTGATAGCCGACAACGATTTTGGTGATACCTCCGCATTATTGATCACGCTGGAGTCGAATAATAAAAGTTATCGTGAGCTTGAAACGTATTTAAATACATTGGAAGACAGCCT
>JAHEYR010000306.1 GCA_023251485.1 Bacteroidales bacterium | reverse complement strand
TTTCTCAGACTTTCATATGTAGAAGCTGCACGGTTGTGTGGCTCTAGAGCATCACAGAAGGTGCCTAGAGCTTTTCGAGCTATATAACGACACCTAATACTGATTCAAAATGCAACCTCCGTTATGTCTTTAAAATAGAACCACTCCCCTATTTCGTAACATACAGAAAAAGTGTGAGAGATTTTACAATTCAACGGTATAGAATAATAAACCGCCATTTTGAACGAAGAGGGAAATCTGTTTATTGGTGAGATTATCCTAGAGGTCGAAATGACGGTATGATTGGAAATGTTATAATAGTGGCATAGACATCCAGCCTATTTGTTATTATGGTTCCTTATTTTGTTTCCTCCTCGTCCGCTTCATTGATGACGTCAGAATCCTTGTAAAAAATTCTGAGCAATGATGGGAATACGATAAGTAACAATGGCAATGCGATGAGAAATCCCCCGATAACAGCAATAGCCAAAGGCTGATGCATTTGAGCACCGGCACCAACACCTATTGCCAATGGCAGCAAAGCGATAATAGCACCCAGCGCAGTCATCAATTTAGGACGGAGACGTGTTGAGATGGCATAGATCAAGGATTCATCAACAGTTTCAGTCTTTCTGTTGGTCATAAACTGCTGGAAGGTGAAGATGGCATTCTCTCCTATAATACCAACGATCATAATTAGCCCGGTATAACTACCAACATTCAAAGGCGTTTTGGTCAGGAAGAGTAAAATAAGACTCCCCGCAGTTCCCAACACCGCAATGAATAGAATAATCAATGCAATTCGAAAGTCGCGAAATAGGAATAGCATCAAAGCAAATACAAGTAAACTGGCAAGAATGAGGATCATTAATAGTTCGTCAAATGATTTCTTCTGCTCGGCAAAGGCTCCACCATACGATATGTGATATCCCTGAGGTAAAGAAATATTTGAATTAATATTATGTTGAATGTCCTTCATCACACTTCCCAGATCACGCTCATTTAAACGAGCTGTTACCAGTCCCATCGATTGAAGGTTCTCTCGATTTATCTCGGCTACCCCCTCTTTTAGTTCTACATTTGCAAAGGCAGATAGTGGCTTAAGTGTACCATCAGGCGTAAAGAATGACTGTTGTTTCATCTTCTCAACACCACTTGTATGTCCCTCAGGATAGATCATCCGAATGTCTGTCCGCTGTTCTTTTTCAAAGATAGACCCCACCACTACACCTTCCAGCTGAGTCTGTAACTGAAGCTGGAAAGAGGCAGGTGTTAAATTATATTGTGCCAGCTTTTGTGCATCCGGTTTGACTTCTACAGAAGGACCGGCAATAGTTATTCCATCAAATACATCGGCTGTTCCCTTAACCTTACTCACTTCGGCTGCGACAAGCTTTGACAGCTCTTTAAGTTTATCCTGGTTATCACCGAATATTTTAATCTCAATAGGCTCGGCTGAAGCCATTAAATCACCAAGCATATCGCCGATGACCTGTCCGAACTCAACTCGCAATGCAGGCTGAGTAGCTTCAACCTTCTTCCTGATATCATCAATCACCTCTTCTGTTGTTCGAGAACGATCTTTTTTCAGTTGAATGAGATAGTCACCGTAATTGGGTTCAGTAATAAACAACCCCATCTGAGCACCGGTACGTCGCGAATAGCTTTCCACTTCAGGAACCGCTACAACGATCTTTTCCACCTCTTGTAATATCTTGTCAGATGCATCAGGAGAAGTACCGGGAGGGGCCGTATAATCAAGCACAATGGAGCCTTCATCCATCTCAGGAAGGAAACCAGTCTCTAATCGTGGAAGGATAAAGAAAATGGCCCCCAACAAAAACAACACAAAGAGAATACTTAGTAAGGGTCGATGAATAAAAAAGGAGACCCATTTCTGAGGATGTGCAACTTTTGCCTCAATGTGTTTCGTTGTTTTTTTATGTTTTTGTATATCCGTTAACAGAAGATATACGACAGGCAATCCAAGCCATGTTACAAGAAACGAACAGATCAAAGTGATAATCATTGTATTCGTTAAGACAGTGAAATAAGCTCCGGCCACCCCTCCCATTAACATAAAGGGAACGAAAATAACAATAGTACTGATTGAAGAGCCTACCATTGAAGGGAGAAGGTAATGAATGGCCTGATGTACTAGTTGTTTAGATGTCCTATTGGGATACTCCTCATGGGTGCGATGAATCTGTTCGACCACCACGACCGCATCATCGATAATAAGACCAACGGCCGCTGCAATAGCACCCAATGTCATGATATTCATCGTAAAGCCAAAACAATACAGCACCACCACTGTTAACATCAACGTTATTGGGATAGTAATTAATATAGTCGCACTTGCCTTTAACGATCGCAAGAAAAGAACAGCAACGAATATTGCTAAAAACAATCCAAGCCAAAGACTATCATTTACACTACTAATACTCTCTTCAACAAAGTCGGATTGATTATAATAGGGTTTTAATTTAACACCTTTAGGAAGTATCCTTTCAAGCTCAGCCTTCTTAGAGATGATATTTTCGGAAAGCTTTGTTAGATTAGCTTCAGGTTGTTTAATAATTGCAACTAACAAAGACTGTTTTCCATTGGCATTTACTTTTATATACTCTACTTTTTCCTGTATCTCTACTTTGGCGATATCTTTTAGTTTCAGAATTCGTTTACCGGTATTCTTA
>JAHEYR010000305.1 GCA_023251485.1 Bacteroidales bacterium | reverse complement strand
GGGTTATGTTTCGCGATATTTTTGAATGAACGAAATAATATGGGAGCAAAAAAATGATTAAAAAACCGAAGAAACTTGTAGTTTTCTGCGATGGCACATGGAACCGGGCGGATCAAAAAACCTTGGATGGTCGTCCTTGTCCCACCAACGTACTTAGGCTTTTTGAAGCTACTATGCCCTACGACCAGCAAGACAATCCTCAAATCGTCCACTATGTCGAGGGTGTGGGTACGCGCAAAGCAGAAAGGCTCAGGGGTGGTGGATTTGGCTATGGCATTTCCGACAACATTAAGAATGCTTATTGCTTCATCGTCAGCAACTACGAACCCGGCGATGAAATATTCCTGTTCGGATTTAGTCGTGGGGCATTTACCGCGAGAAGTATCGCAGGATTGATTCGTAATGTCGGGATTCTACGGCGAGACAAGCGGCATCTCGTCAGCGAAGCCTTTCGGCGATATAAAGATCGATCCCCAAAGTGGCATCCTGACAGCGAATATTCGAATGAATTCAGGAAAGAGAATACCCATCAGAACGAAACCATCCGATTTCTCGGTGTATGGGATACCGTTGGCGCCTTGGGCGCGCCTTTTGGCATGGTGCTGGGTTGGATAGTTGATAAGTTATTTAAATGCCGGTTCCACGATGTCAATCTAAGCTCCATAATCGAAAGTGCTTATCACGCATTGTCTATTGACGAACGGCGCTGGCCGTTTCGACCCACACTGTGGAAATTGAACGATAAACATCTTCAGAAAAATGCAGCCAATGGTAATCATCCTGCTTATGAGGAAAAATGGTTTCCCGGTGTACATTCGAACGTTGGTGGTGGTTATCCGAACACGGGGCTGTCAGATTGTGCCCTCGAATGGATGGTGGATAGGGCTCGGTATCATGGCTTGAACGTAAATCTTAATCTGATTTCTGAACCTAAATACCAACCCGAAGTAAAGGAGCAAATTGAGAACTCGCAAACCACCGTTTGCCGCTTAGCCACGGCGCTGTTTGTGAAATTACCTAGCCTGATTTCAAATAAACTGGTATACCCAAAGGATAGAAGGTGTCATGTCGGCCATATTCAACTGAACGGCGACTATGTGCGTCCCATAGGCAACCTTGGAAACATAAGAACAGCCGTCGCCCAATATCCTAATTCAACCGGCTACCAGGGAGACATTTCCAAGTGTGCCATTAAAAAATTGGCCGTGAATCAGCCATCTTACCAACCTTGCAACGTTCCTTTAATCAACAGCCCCATGGTTATGAAGCTGCCAATTGGCCATGAAATAGAGATCGTTGTTGATCCACGCAATCGTTATCATCCCACGGGTTTACAGGTAACTATAGGCGAGCAGTACTGCTTTAAGGCCAATGGTCAGTGGGCAGATGCTTCCCACATCTGTGGTCCAGAGGGATGGTCTGCCTGGTGGACTTTTGTATTGGCGTTATTCGGTCGATTGCCAGGCAAAAACTTTTTTTATCTCTGTGGCAATGTTAATCGTGAAGAACGCACGAATTTTCCCATAGGGTCCCGCGCTGAAAGAACTATTGAAATTACTAACGGGCAGCTTTCTTTGTTTGCCAATGATATCTGGTATTTCTATGGCAATAATCATGAGTTACCGCCATTACAAGGAGGGCCGATGAAGGTCAAGATTTGCCGGATTAAATAATTTTGCGATTTTGCATTCTCGGACAACCTGTCCAGATATGACCTTATTCCCTCTTGATAAATAATGAACTCTTTATATTGTCTGTTTTGTTGTAAGTGTCTGCTGTCTAAGTATAATAAAAGACCTTTGTAAACAATTGGTTAAAACTTTTACAAAACTATTCTAAAAAAGCAGATGCAGAAAAATTATCATCAATACATAAAGAAGACAATGGAAAAGTAATAATGATTGATGCAAGCGTAATAGTTGATGGTCATAATTCTGATAATGGGGTAAATAATCCAAATGATGCACATAATGATATTTTAGATAAAGACATGGGTCAATTGATTTGGTTGCTTATAAAAAGTTTTGCTCCCTTTTCTAATACACCATGAATATATTTTATTTATTGTGGAGATGTGCAATGCCTATAATGAAACAGTATAGCAAAATGAATGACAATATAGTACAGGTGATTGGGGTGTTTGCCTGTCTAACAATTGTGATTGCTGTTTGGATGCATATTGCTTTTAATTTCAAACCGAAGAAGCCGTTAAAAGATTTGCGAACACCGGGTATTGCCTTGCAGCTTGTAAAATCAGCAAAAGAGTTTATAGGAATTGCTGGCGATAAAGACGACCTCAATCGCACGATTATTCAGAAAAGCCTGAAGGCGGACTATTTTTTTATCGCAGCATATTGGTTGTTGTTTGCCAACATGGGTGTTTTGCTTGCGAGTCGTAATATTACTGGCGCTATTTGGTTAGGTATTGCAGTTGGAGTCTGTGCAACTGCTGCGGCAATCTTTGATGTCATGGAAAATATACATATCTCCAACGTCCTTCCTTTAACTCTCACTGAAAAAGATGATTCTTTAATACGCTCGATTCGGAATGTATCTCTTTACAAGTGGGCGTTTCTCTTTATCACGAACCTACTCATAGCGCCAATATTTCTATGGCGTGACGACTGGATTATTTGGAGTGGATATTTATTTGTACTGGTTGCATTTATTGGTTTCG
>JAHEYR010000111.1 GCA_023251485.1 Bacteroidales bacterium | reverse complement strand
GCTACAAGGCTGTTGCCTTTTCCAGTCTCGCTATTGCAGGTGTAGGTTATTTGGTTTGGGGACATCATATGTTTACTTCCGGAATGAGCAATACAGCCCTTTGGTTCTTTAGTCTGCTGACGTTTATTGTTGCCATACCAAGTGCAATTAAGGTATTTAACTGGCTTGCGACAATGTATAAAGGGTCGATAGATCTAAAGCCGCCCATGCTTTATGCGGTTTCCTTTATTTTTCTTTTTATGATAGGAGGACTATCAGGATTGGTTTTAGGATCATTAGCCACTGATGTTCATGTTCACGACACCTCATTTGTTGTCGCTCATTTTCATTATATCGTCTTTGGAGGAATGGGATTTGCATTCTTTGCAGCCATTCATTACTGGTTCCCTAAGATATACGGGAAAATGTACAACTTTAAATGGGCGAATATTGCATGGACTGTTATCTTCGTTGGATTTAACGTTTTGTATTTTCCACTCTTTATCATTGGGATGCAGGGTATGCCTCGTCGTTATTATGACTATCTGCCACAATTCCAAACAGGTCATGTTATTTCGACTATCGGAGCATTTATGTTGATCATCGGCTTCATTATGATGGTTGTCAACCTGATAAACGGAGCGCGTAGAGGAGCAAAAGCACCTGCTAATCCATGGCATGGAACCACGCTGGAATGGCAAATTCCATCTCCTCCTCCGCACGAAAATTTCGAACAGATTCCCATTATTACTGAAGATCCATATAATTATAAATAGAAAGAACAATATTCATGGAAAATCATTCTAGCCATATTGAAGAACCTCGTGATGACTATGCAGCAAAGTTGGGGATGTGGTTATTTATCTTCACTGAGCTTTTACTATTTGGAGGATTATTCCTTGTTTATTCTATTTTCAGATATAAGTTCCCGGTACAGTTTCATCAAGCTGCGCTCGAACTGAATGTCACCATAGGAGCTATTAACACAGTGGTTTTATTGGTAAGTAGTATGACGGTCGCAATGTCGCTGGCTGCTTTACAAAAGAGTAACACGAAATTAGCCAAGATACTTTTGCTAATTACCGTTTTCTGTGCATTCCTCTTCCTTGTAAATAAATACTTTGAATGGGGTGTCAAATTTGAAGAAGGACTATATCCGGGTTCAGATCTGATGCTTCAACTAGAACATGGATCATTGCTCTATTTCAGTCTCTACTTTTTCATGACAGGTCTTCATGCACTTCACATTATCATTGGTATGATCATTCTCTTGGTGGCCTATTTTAAAATAAACAGTGGGAAAGTCAATATCGGGAAATATGCATTATTGGAGAACGGAGCACTCTATTGGCATCTTGTCGACTTAATCTGGATTTTTCTTTTTCCATTACTGTATCTTATTTCGTAAGTCTCAATCATAATATATTCCTTAAAAAAAGCAATCAATATGACACACAAAGATTTACCACACATCACCGAATATAAAACGCTTGGGATCGTATTGCTTATCTTACTTTTACTCACATTTACAACAATTGAGGTCACCTCTTTTCATCTAAGAGCGGCTACTGTTTTAGTAGCTCTTTTAATTGCCGGAGTAAAGGGTTATATTGTCTTAACCTATTTTATGCATCTCAAACACGAAGGGCTACTCTTACGCGTTCTGGTAAGCGCTGTTTTTCTACTTTATGCTGTTATAGTTATCATTACGTTCTTCGATTATATGTACCGATAAATCTACCTGGTTATGTTTTCAAATGCCTCTAATTTTACGCAGGGTGTTGATATGGCATTCCTGATTATTCTAGCAATATCATTCTTCTTCCTCATAGGAATTACAGCTATGATGATCTATTTCATTATCAAATACAACAGGAAGAAGAATATCCCGGCTGTCCAGATTAAAGATAACTCATGGGTAGAATTTACCTGGACTACAATCCCGCTTATTTTGGTATTGCTCATGTTCTATTATGGTTATGTCGCTTATCTTCCCATGAAAACGCCACCCAAAGATGCGATGCAGATTACCGTGATAGGAAAAATGTGGAAATGGACCTTTGAATATAAAGGAGGGAAACAGAGCGATACGCTTTATGTACCCCTCAATAAGGCCGTTAAGCTGAATCTGGTTTCAGAAGATGTTCTACATGGTTTTTATGTACCCGCATTTAGAATAAAAGATGACGTAGTCCCCGGAAAAGCAAACTATTCATGGTTTATTGCACAACAACCAGGCGAATATGAGATTTTATGTTCATCCTATTGTGGAATCATGCATTCATACATGGGAACCAATGTAAGAGTGGTTTCTGAACCTGTATTCAATAACTGGCTAGCCAGACTACCGGTAAAAAAAGTAGTAAAAGATAATGCAGGGCTAGCTATCATGCAGAAGAACGGCTGTCTGGCATGTCATTCATTAGATGGTACAAAGATACTCGGTCCATCATTTAAGGGGCTCTACGGCACTAAAATCAATGTCATGACCAATGGAGTCGCCCGCAAGGTTGTTGTAGATGATGAATATATTAAAACATCTATTCTCGAGCCGAACAAAGACATTGCAGCAGGCTTCAATGCCGGAATCATGAAGGCATACGGAACAAAGATTAAACCTAACGACATCCAGAAAATTTCGAACTATTTAAAATCGATGAATGCAAAATAAAGGTTTTCCTGCTTTCCTGAAACTCATTGCTGAACTGATGAAGTACAAGGTTTCTCTTGCGGTAACCTTCACCACAGCAATCGGTTATCTTGTATATGCCGGAGCATTCGAATTCAAGTTGTTTTATGCAGTGTTTGGTGTATTCCTGCTATCGGGAGGAGCCAGTGCTTTGAATGAAATACAGGAGCGAAAGTATGATCAGCGGATGATCAGAACCCGAAACCGACCGCTTCCTTCGAATAGAATATCTCCGCTGGAAGCACTATTCATCGCTTTGATTCTCATCATTTCAGGATCTATATTGCTTTATTTAACAGGCAATATCACTGTTCTATTTTTAGGACTCTTTAATATCATATGGTACAACGGAGTGTACACCTATTTGAAAAGAGTAACGCCATTTGCTGTCGTCCCGGGCTCCCTCACAGGAGCCGTCCCCGCTTTCATTGGATGGACTACAGCAGGAGGATATCTGCTTGACCCAAAAATCATATTAATTGGTTTTTTCCTTTTTATATGGCAGGTTCCTCACTTTTGGTTTTTGCTGTTAAAATATGGGAAGGAATACGAAGAAGCCGGATTTCCTTCAATCAGCACAAGGCTCCCCCAACAAAATCTAAAGTTCGTCACCTATGTATGGGTCATTGCGACATCAATTACCACACTTATGTTTCCTCTTTTTCATATTTTGGAATCAGGGATACTATATACAATAGTGTTTTTATCAAACATCTGGTTGGTAATTACTTTTACGCAGCTCACTTTTAATATGAAAATTGGGATCAATTTTAAAAGAACATTTGCTACAATAAATGTCTTTATGCTGATCATCATGTTATTATTGGCAGTTGAAGCAATAACACTCAAATAACAACAAGTAGCAATTGTGCTTTCTGAATCTCATTCGTAGAGACGCAAGGCTTTGCGTCTCGTATATTTGTATTAAAAGACAAAAGACGCAATGCCTTGCGTCTCTACGAATGATCAATCTGTTTTAATGCGAGTTATTTTATTTTCCTCTCCCCCAATTTTTCAGACTGATCCTTATTAATCAGCTTTATAATCGAAATAGAACGCTCCGGTCGGCTCCTTTTGATACCAGATGGCCGGTGTGACCAGCCTTCCGTCAAGGTTCTTCAGAACTCGTCCATAAAGCGCATGGATGGGATTAAAAATCACATTGGTAACGCCTAATGTAAAGAGTCCTTCGCCATCAGATTTAACGACCACTTCCATTCCATTGAATTCCAGAATTGCTTTTAAGAAAGCAGTCCTTTCAGTAGATGCTTTCTTTTCTATAACTGAACAGCGAATGCTATTAATTTCTTCTACTGTATGATGTGGATTGATTGCCATGGTACATTATTTTAAATAGATTCCAAAACTCAAAGAATCGATGTATTGATATACTGACGGAATAAATCCAATAATCAATAGTCCAATAACACAAATAATCAATGCAGCAGTAAGCGGCCAGTTTCGTTGTATTGGTTCAATTGTCTCTTCAGCCTGATCAATAAACATCGTCTTTACAACACGTAAATAATTATAAAGCGACAATACCAGATTAGCTGCAGCAATAGCAAGCAGAATATATAAACCACTTCCCATACCTGAAGTCAGCAAAAAGAGTTTTCCAAAGAAACCGGCTGTTGGAGGAATACCAGCCAAAGAGAAAAGACTTAATGCAAAGACCAACGCCAGAAACGGATTCGACTTATAGAGTCCCTTATATGATGAAAGATTCTCTTTTCCGGTAGCATCAGAGATAGCACCAATGACGCCGAATGATGCAATATTACTTAAGAGATAGATGAGTACAAAATAGATTGATGCTGTGGTTCCAGCTTGCGAAGCACCTGCAATACCAACCAGTACAAAACCGACCTGCGAAATGGACGAGAATGCAAGTAACCGTTTTACATTCTGCTGACGCATTGCAAATAGATTCCCTATCGTCATACTCAAAACAGAAAGAATGGTTATTTCTAACAACCAGGCCTGCTTTAAAGCACCAAATAAAACGTACAATACACTGATGAAAACAAAGATCACGGATCCTTTAGAGATTACAGATAAGTAGTTGGTGACGCCAACTGGTGAGCCCTCGTAAACATCGGCAGTCCAAAGATGGAATGGAACAATCGACATCTTAAATGCAAAGCCCGCTAAAATAAATGTAAAAGCATACAGTGTTAAAGGATTAGGCTGTATTACAGCAATGATATGATCAAAGCTAAGATTTCCAACAGCTCCATACAACAACGATATTCCAAAAAGAAGAATTCCAGAAGAGAATGCGGATGAAAGGATAAGCTTTATTGCAGCTTCCGATGAATTTCTTTGTGTTTTGTTGAAGTTTGCTAATGCGGCAACAGGGATAGTTGACATTTCAAGCCCCAGATAAAGCATTAAAACATGACCACTCGAAAGCATCACAAAAGCGCCTAATAAACTACTCAGCAACAAAATATAAAACTCTATCCGGTTTTTATTTCCCGAGAGCCATGTAGTAGAAGTAAACGAAATTAAGAGTACGCCAAAGTTTAAAATATTCTTTTGCAAAACGATCAGTTCAGTCGTCTGAAAGAAATTATTAAACAACGTACCATCAACCATGGGAAACAAACCAATCAGGAAATTTACCAGAAGTAAGATATTGATACCATTCATAAACTGGGGTACCCTATCGTCGGCATCGTTTAGTTTTAAGACCAACAGTAAAAAGATGATCAATGCGATGATCCCCTCAAACCGTAAATACATAATGGATTCCAAACTCATAACTTATACGTTAACAGGTTTATATGGCAAATGCCGCTGAATAAATTTTATTAAATATGGTAATAGAGTCGTTTTGAATTAACTGGATCAACCAGAAAGGGAATACCCCAATAAAAACGACTCCTGCAATTAGCAATATAGAAGCAGTACGCTCGCTCCAGCTGGCATCTTTAAACTTGAGATGTTCTTTATTTTGAATTGATCCCCAGATTGCTAAACCAATAGCACGAAGAATATAGACCGCTGTTACAACAATAGAAGCACATGCTAAGATTGTAGCAACACGATAGAAGATCCCGGTTTGTTCCCATGCACCAACAAAAATAGTCATCTCTGAAACGAAACCACTAAATCCTGGTAGACCCAATGAGGTTAAACCTGCTATTATAAAAGCTGTTCCGATAAAAGGCACCTGCTTAAGCATTCCCCCTAACTCATCAGCCTGACGTGTATGCGCTCTATCGTAAATCATCCCGATAGCAGCAAAGAAAAGAGCCGTCATGATACCATGCGATACCATCTGCATCACCGCACCCATGATAGCTGCTTTGGTCAACATAGCGATACCCAGTATTACGAAACCACAATGGCTTACCGAAGAGTATGCATTCATATATTTGAGGTCCTTTTGCATCATCGTAGCAAAAGCACCATAAATAATCATGATCGAAGCAAGAATGATAAAAATCCAGGAGAGCTCTCTGGCTGCATCCGGCAACAAATAGGTTGCAACACGCAGACAGCCATATCCACCAAGCTTCATGGAGATTCCTGCCAGAAACATAGATGCTGCTGTAGGAGCCGAAGAGTGGCCATCAGGCGCCCAGGTATGAAAAGGAAAGAGTGCTGTGAATACACCAAATCCGGTAAAGAGTAATATATATAAAACGCGTTGTGTTTCTATTGGAAGTTTCAGATGCGATAGCTGTTGCAAATTCCAGGTTGGAACACCAAAAGCAGCTGATGCATAATATAATCCTACAATTCCTAAAAACACTAATGCCGATCCAAACATCAACATTAATGCAAGTTTCATTGCACTATATTCTTTCTTACCACTTCCCCAGATACCAATCAAAAGATATTTTGGGATAACGGCGAGTTCCAAAAAGAAGAAAAGCATAAACAGGTCAGTAGAGATGAAAAAGCCAAAAGCTCCCAAACTCAAGAAGACAATTAAGAAGAAGAACTCCTTTACCTGAAATACGATCTTCCACGATACCAGAATGCCTGCAACAACTACCATGGCTGTTAAGAGAATCATTGTCAATGAAATTCCATCGACACCCGTGCTGAAGAAAATATGCAAGGGAGAAAACCACTTAATGGTCGACTGAAAGAGCATATCTCCAGTGGCACCGGCTTTCCGTAAGCTCATATACAAAAGGGTAGTCCAAATAGCGACACCCAACTGTGTAACGCTACCCAACAAGGCAATCAATTTAATAGTCTGATCTTTTTTAGAGATCAGGATACCAATTGCTGTTACAAGCGGTATAAGTATTAATAATGATAAAATATTCATTATCTTTAATTTACATAAATTTAATTACTAATAAAGCTGCCAGCATCAAAATGCCACCCAGGAAAAACATAGCGTAAGTTTGTAACCTACCCGATTGCATTCCTTTGATTGATTCAGAAACCGAAACGGTTCCGGAGGCAGTTGCATTGATCATCCCATTTACAATGGTACGGTCAAACCAGGCAGCCGGACGACCAATCAGGTTGAATAAGATCTTCTTTGTCACGAAAAGATAAATCTCATCAATATAAAACTTATGATATGCCGATTGATACAAGAATGCAATAGAAGCAGAGAGTTTGGCAGGTAGTTCGCTCTTTTTACCATAAAGCGCCCAAGCCAAAAGAATTGCCGTAACGCCAATCAAAACCGGTGCTATAGAGAACATCAAGTGAAAAGGAAGTTCTATCGCTTTTCCATCTGCACTAATAAATGAGCCAAATGGAATTAATCCTGCAAACACAGCACCCAACGAAAGAATAATCAATGGGATATTCATCGACCAGGTATGGCCTTCATGGTTATGACCATCGGCATGTGGAGCTTTATTCCAGAATATTCTGAAGTAGAGTCTGAACATGTAGAATGCCGTAATACCACTTGTGATTAAACCAACATAGAAGATAATTTTATTGTGCTCGAAAGCGGAAGAAAGGATAGCCTCTTTACTAAAGAACCCTGCAAATGGCGGAATCCCTGCAATAGCCAAACAAGCTAATAAGAAAGTAACATGAGTGATAGGTAATGCTTTGCGCAAACCGCCCATATCTTTCATTTCATTACTATGAACAGCGTGAATAACAGCACCGGCCCCTAAGAATAAAAGCGCTTTGAAGAAGGCATGCGTAAACAGATGAAACATTGAAGCGGTAAATCCTTCGTTCTGACCTTCGCCCCACCCTGCTACACCTAAAGCAAACATCATAAAGGCAATCTGTGAGATGGTAGAATAAGCCAACACGCGTTTTATATCTGTTTGTGTACAAGCAATTACTGCTGCAAACATCGCTGTAAATGCACCTATATAAGCAATGATAGATAATGCATCAGGAGCTGAGACAGCAAATACATGGAACAGACGAGCTACTAAGAAAACACCTGCAACAACCATTGTAGCTGCATGGATTAATGCTGAAACAGGAGTTGGACCTTCCATAGCATCAGGAAGCCAGATGTGTAATGGGAACATGGCTGATTTACCGGCACCACCTGCAAATACAAGTAATAAAGCCCATGAAAGCGTGGATAACCCCATAAAAGTAGTAGAGGTGAATCCGGCAAGATAAGGTGAACCAGTTGCAGTTAATCGTTCAATTAACACAAAGAAGTCCAATGTCTTGGCACCAAAACTCAACATCAGTATTCCGATAAGAAAGCCAAGATCAGCAAACCTTGTTACAATAAAAGCCTTCTTAGCAGCTGCAATAGCAGATGGTTTGGTAAAGTAGAAACCGATCAATAAAAAGGATGAAACCCCAACCAACTCCCAGAACATATACATCTGGAAAAGATTTACAGATACAACCAAACCTAACATTGAAAATGTAAACAGCGAAAGGTAAGCATAATACATGGTAAAACGTTCTTCACCATGCATATAGTTCATACTATATATATGTACCATTGCAGAGACAAATGTGATCACCAACAACATCATAACAGAGATGGGGTCGAGCACTAAGCCGAGATCAATAGATAGGTTTTCATTAAACTGCAGCCACGAAAACTGAAATGCGATATGTTTTACATAAGCACCGTCTAGTTTTCCAAAGTCAAAGAAATAGCCATAAGCTACAAACAATGATAATACTGCGGTAGCGACTAACACCACACTTCCAATGAGTCCTGAAAGTTCTGGCTTAATCCGTTTACCAAAAAGAGACAGTCCGATAAAACTGATCAATGGTAAAATAAGAATGAGTACTGCGGATAAATCGTAGTTCATAACCTTAAAATTTCATGTTTTTAGTGTCTTCAATATCAATGGTATTAAACCTGCGATAGAGGTTTATAATGATGGCAATAGAAATAGAAACTTCTGCAGCAGCTATCGTAATGATGAAAAGAGTAAAGAATACTCCCTCCAGCTGATGCGGATAGACATATTTATTGAATGCCACAAAGTTGATATTGACACTATTCAAAATCAGCTCAATCGACATGAGCATTGTGATAAGATTTCGACGCGAAAAGAAACCGTAGATTCCTAAAAAGAAAAGTATGGTGCTCAATATTAAAACGTGTGCCAATGGTACGTGTTCCATATTACAGTTTTGAGTTTTTGAGTTACTGTTTTTTTATTTTCATTGCTATTACAATGCTTCCGACTAATGCTGCCAGCAGCAAGACACTCACTACTTCAAACGGAAATACGTAACCATATGAAGTATAGCTTAGTAGTTGCAATCCAATATTCTGAACTGAATGTTCAATAGGAGGTGCAGTTACGGGAAGGAACAGGTGATGTGTGATGATCCAAACAGAAAACAACATTCCTATTGCCGAAAGGATACCTGCTCGGATAATCCTGCTTAGCTTTTGCGGTGCAAGACGTTCGCCGGATGAATGTGTAAGAAAAATGGAGAAGATAATCAGCACCACAATTCCGCCTACATACACCACAATCTGCAAGGCAGCAACAAACTGCATATCCATCAGAATATACACACCTGCAATGCCAATCAGGCTAAAGAGCAAAAACACAGCTGCTCTGAAAATCTTACGGGTAAATACTGTTAACACACCAAAGGTGATGATCAGTGCCGCAAGGATGTAAAAGATGATGGCTTCTACGCTCATTTCGCTTTATCTGTTTTAAGTTTAGAACCCGGTTTATTTAATATCTTAACCAATTCGGCACGATTATAAACACTGTGCTCGAATGTGTTTGTCATTGTAATGGCCTGACTCGGACAAGCTTCAACACACTGGCCGCACATAGTGCACATGCCAAGGTTGTAAACCCATTTATCGAGAACCTTCTTTTTCTTACCTTC
>JAHEYR010000304.1 GCA_023251485.1 Bacteroidales bacterium | reverse complement strand
TATATTACAAATGAAGCAGGAAAAGCTATTATGTGGATTTATGATAGCTCAACAAAAAAAGCAAAACGGATTTATTCTATAGGTCATCATCTTGACGAAAAAGTTGACGATACTTACCCGCTTCTTGCATGGCATCCGACCGGTAAAGTTCTTGCGGTCATTGTTGAACGCAATGGCTTTATAAATATTGATTTTTACACAGTTGGAAAAAAACAGATCGTTCACAAGATCGTTTATAATATCGACAAAGTTCTCGACTTCAGTTATTCTTCAGATGGTCTTAGTTTTGTAATGTCAGCTATCCAGAAAGGGTGGAGTGATATTTTTGTTTATAACATCGCATCAGGTTCTTATGAGCAGATCACCAAAGATCCTTATAATGATTTAACACCAAGATTCATTAACTCCTCCTCTCAGATTGTCTTTAGCTCTAACCGTCCGGTTGATACATTGGCTGGCGAGAAAACAAAATATGAGGATGTAGACTTTAATCCTACAAATGATTTGTTCGTTTACAATTATGCAAACCGGAGCAACAAGCTGATAAGGCTAACAAACACCCCTCTTGCAAATGAATCTAATCCTGTTGAATGGACTTCAGGTCAGGTAGGTTTTTTGAGCGATGAAAGCGGTGTCAGAAACAGTTACATAGCCGGATTCGATAGCACAATCACATCTGTAGATACCATTTCGCATTTCAAATATTTTACTAAAATCCTGCCTGGTTCTAATCTGAAAAGGAATATTACCGACTTTGATGCCAGTGTTACTTCCGGTAAGGTTGCCAAGGTCATCTTTTCAGGGGGTCGCTATCGGATGAGCATTGAACCTATGTTGGAGCCTGGTGAAACAGAGGTGACAAGTCCTGCCCCTACTACTTACATGTCTTCAATGCAAAAAATCTCACCAAATTTGCTGAAATCAAATCTTGACAGTAGACCGAAAGCGCATCGGCGACTGACTAATGTAACCGAGAAAGAGATTCCCCGCATAAAAGATACATTGAATGTTCAAAATGATAAACTTAGACGCGATACAACCCACTATAGCTTTTCTCGTTCTGCAATTCTGTCTATTTCTCCTAGCGACACACTTTTTAAACAAAAATTTCCGGCTATATACTCACTTGTTCAGTTGGACACTACACATAGTACTGCGCCCATTCAGCAAAGGACCTATAATGTAGAATATTTTGTAAATGAATTAGTCAGTCAGATTGATTATTCTAATTTGTATGCGTCATATCAACCGTTTACAGGGGGCGGGGGACCGATTTATCTGAATCCGGGTGTGAACGCTCTTTTGATGGTTGGGGCTACAGATCTGCTCGAAGATTACAGGATATCAGGTGGTGTAAAACTCAATCCCGATTTGGTCAATAATGAATATTTGCTCAGTTTTGCCAATCTAAAGCACAGGTTCGACAAAGAGTTGGTATTCCATCGTTCTTCTTTGGAAGAAACAGATAATTTAGGCTATGTAATTCGTCATCGGATTCATGAAGCTTCCTTTATTGGAACATGGCCATTTAGTAATGTACTTGCTTTAAAAGGAACGCTCAGTGTAAGAAATGATCGCGCTATTTCGCTTGCTTTTGATACCATCTCTTTATTGAAGAAAACGGTAACTAAAACGTGGGGGTCTTTAAAAGCAGAATTGACCTATGATAATACCCGCGAAATAGAATTAAATATCCCTCAGGGTACCCGGTTTAAGCTATTCTCAGAATATTATTATCAATTGAACCAGAAAGGGAATATGGTTTCGCTGGGACTCGATGCACGACATTATATGCGCATTGATCGTTGTTTTATCTGGGCCAATCGTTTTGCAGCAGCTACCTCTTTCGGTCACGATAAGATCATTTATTACATGGGTGGTGTGGATAACTGGATAGGTGCAAAGTTCAATCAAAGTATCCCGATTGATTACTCTCAGAACTATGCATACCAGACTTTGGCAACAAATATGCGCGGCTTTGATCAGAATATTCGCAATGGAAATTCATTTATGGTATACAATACCGAGCTGCGTTTCCCTGTATTTAAATACTTTTTAAAACGACCAACCCGCATAGGCGTAATTGATAATTTCCAGGTCGTGGGTTTTGGTGATATCGGAACAGCCTGGTCAGGGGCAAATCCTTTCTCAAACAACATCCTTTTCACCCGTTATGTTAACCAATCACCTATCGGCGTAATTGTCAGGGAGCAACGCAATCCCATTGTTGAAGGGATTGGCTTTGGCCTTCGGTCACGGTTATTAGGCTACTTTATCCGGGCTGACTGGGCTTGGGGAGTAGAAGAAGGTGCTATCCAACCCCGTAAATTCTATCTGTCGCTTAGTTTGGATTTCTAATTTTTATTCAATTCCGATGTGAAACAGCTGTCCTGGTTTTCCTGGATTTGCTGTGTCATTTCTTCTTTTTTCCAAAGACAAACATATCAGTTTATTATCAACAGTCTTTTTAAAAATTGTTGAAAAGATCATTGAAATGTCAGATTTCCATAATTAATTCTGACCTTTGTATACCCGGGATTAATGTGCGTTTAATTGATAAGGTGTTGATATGTTGACTGATAGTTATTGGCTATTTGATCTGTTTCTGATTCTGGAAATATTATCTGTTGTGTCGATAAATTGAACGAAAAAAACTTATTAAGAGGTAAATAAATTAATAGTCAAT
>JAHEYR010000110.1 GCA_023251485.1 Bacteroidales bacterium | reverse complement strand
CAAACGGGTTCGTATTCACGGTATTCTCAAGCCAAATAGTATCCTTTTCCAGAGGAACAGCCAATACGACATGATTAAATTGCGGTCCGGCAAAGCTTTTTATGAAAGCATGAGGCTGTTCTGAAGCATATACAGCCACATAATGCGATTCAATACCGACATAACTCAACATCGCTTTCATATAATTTGTCAAGGCTTTACAGTCTCCATATTTATTCTCGGCCACATAAGAAGCCGGATAGGGTTTTAGCCCCCCAATACCAATCGAGACATTAATATAACGTGTATGATCTTGCAAGTAATGGTATAGTATTTTGACAATCTCTTTTTTGTCCGTTACGCCATTAATGAGCGTAGATATTGTATTTTTCTCTTCATCTGGTAAATTTTCCAGATCTTTTATCAACCGATATTGCCAATCACCAAATGATTTCCAATCTCTCGTTGATCCTTCAACACCATATTGAAAAAACAACGGTGCTACAATGACATATGGTTTAAACTGATCGGGTTGCGAAAATATTTCTTTTTGGGTGGGTTTAAGATATGATGATTTCCATTGGAGTATCACATTGTTTTGAGTAGAATCTATCTGATAACCCGCTGAAATATTATTCCCATATTTATAGAATGGAAAGTTTTTGGGAAGTTGGATTTTGAGTTTTGCCATTATTGTAGGTATCTCATTATAGATAATGGGAGTCCAGCTGGCAATAGCGATAAAATTCCGGTAGGTTGTCTTGTAGGTATAGACGATCTTATAAGGATAGACATTATGTTTAAGCTCAAAACACTTGTTAAAGGTGTCTTCATATAGAGAGATATCCGAAATGGCACTCTTGTCAACGATATCACCCTTCTTTAGTGTCCGAACTAAAGAACCATCCATATTTTCTATCCATGCATCAAGATCCGATATCTTTTCGTTTTTCGAATAGGGTATCGATATCTCAGTGTATCTATCTCCAAAACGATTATTGACCTGTATCGTTATTGAATCTGTTTGCGTAAGTTTGCCTGATACTAATTCACAAGATGTTGCATATCTGATAACTTCAGCATCTGTATTCTGAGAACAAACTTTGTTAGTTAACACCAGAAATAATAAGAGGTAGAATAACAGTAGTCTTGATGTCATAGATTATAAATATTTCTGCTATTAAAGCAGTTCCTACCGCCTTAAGACTACAAATATATAAAAGAAGCTTGCTTTTCCTCAATTTTTCCCAGATAATAAAAAAGGGACAGTCTCAACTAGAAACTGTCCCTTTTTACGATTATAAGCACTTCTTACTTCAAACCGAAATAATTCTTTGCATTGTTATAGCTGATATCCTGAACCATTTTACCAACAAGATCAAAATCAGCAGGAATCTCACCATTTTCAATATCAGTTCCTAGTGTATTACAGAGAATCCGACGGAAATATTCATGACGAGGATATGATAAAAAGCTTCTTGAGTCGGTAAGCATCCCGACAAAACGACTTAACAATCCCAATGATGAGAGAGCATCCAGATGTTTTTCCATACCAAACTTCTGATCCAGAAACCACCATGCAGCTCCCCATTGAATCTTACCGGGGCAAGTACTTCCCTGAAAGTTACCAATCATCGTAGCATACACCTCATTATCGGCAGGATTCAGATTATAAATAACGGTTTTAGCCAATTTATCATCATCATCCATACGGCTAAAGAACTTCGACATACTTTGTGCAACAGGCATATCACCAATTGAATCAAAGCCAGTATCAGGACCTAACTTACGCATCATACGCGCACTGTTATTACGTAGTGCTCCAATATGAAATTGTTGAACCCAGTTCTTCTCTTGATCAAGTAATGCAAAATGATACAACATAGCTGACTTGAACTTCAGAATTTCGCTTAACTCCAGTTGCTTTCCACCTCTGATCTTTGCGAAGATAGCCGCGATTTCAGCATCTGTATAGTCTTCTGCAAAGAAGGTATCCAGTCCATGGTCAGAAACCCTGCTCCCGTTCGCATGGAAAAAATCATGACGATTCTTTAAAGCATCCAATAAATGGTTGAAATTGTCAATCGAAAGATTTGATGCTGCTGAAAGTTTATCAATATACTCATTAAAAGTAACCGGATTTTCTACTGCCATCGCCTTATCTGGACGCCATGCAGGTAATACATCTATTCCAAAACCATCAGCTTTGATCTTTTGATGATATACCAAAGAATCGATAGGATCATCAGTCGTACAAAGAGTCGTGATGTTCATTTTGGTCAATAGATTACGAATCGAGAACTCCTTCGTTTGTAACTTAGCCGTTGTCTCATCATAAATTTCTTTACACGTCTGAGGATTTAGTGTCTTTGTAATACCAAAATAACGCTTCAACTCCAAATGCGTCCAATGATAAAGTGGATTTCTCAGCGTATATGGAACAGTGGCAGCCCAATACTCAAATTTCTTGTAATCATCAATCTTTCCAGTGATGTTATCTTCGCTGATTCCATTCGTACGAATCGCTCTCCATTTATAATGGTCACCTTCAAGCCATGCTTCAGTAATTGAGTTAAACTGACGGTCTTCAGCTATATCTTTTGGACTGAGGTGGTTGTGATAGTCTATTATAGGCATTTTCTCAGCATAACCATGATAAAGCTTTTCTGCAGAATCCGACTTTAAAAGGAAGTTTTCATCATTAAATTGTTTCATTTGAAAAGGTATTAAATAAGGTTAAATTAATCGATAATATTTATTTTAGAATAGGTTGTCTTCTCTTTTTCTGTACTGATGCATTCGATTGCAAATTAGATTCAATAAAAATTATCAGCTTACTAAATTATACTTTTATTTTGTGTAATTAATCGCAAATATATATTATTTTTGCACCGTGTTCGCACACGGTAAAAAATAAATTAATATTTACAACATTTTTTTATCCATACTGGCCGATTCTTAAAAACAGAAAATGTATGCGATTAAAATGAAGAAGATAAAACACTTATTTATTTCAATTAAGGTATCTTAAAAAGATATAAATCAAGACAATCGATTTCATCATAAAAAACTTATAATAATTCATAAACAGTTAATCATGAATACGAATAAAGAGAATTTTAATAAAACAAACGACTACCCTACCCGCATTCTACAATTTGGAGAAGGAAATTTCTTACGTGCTTTTGTTGATTGGATGATTCATGAAATGAATAATAAAGCCAATTTCAATAGTTCGGTTATCGTTGTTCAACCCATCGAACATGGAATTGTTAATTTACTAAATGAGCAAAACGGACTTTACAATTTATATTTAAGAGGTCTTAAGAATGGCGCTGTTGATAGTAGCTGCGAACGAATTGAATCCATTCATTCAGGAGTAAACCCCTACAACGACTTTCAAGCCTTTTTACAGACAGCTGAGATTCCTGAGATGCGTTTCGTTGTTTCAAATACTACAGAAGCCGGAATTAGTCTCACTGATCAGGATAATCCTGCAGATTGTCCTCCAAAATCTTTCCCGGCAAAACTTACTGTCTGGTTACACCATCGTTATACCACTTTTAATGGCGACATGAGCAAAGGGATGATATTCTTACCTTGCGAGCTTATCGAGAAAAACGGAACCAACTTATTGAATTGCATTCTTACATTTGCTGAGCGTTTCAACTATGATCAAGCATTTATCAACTGGATTATCGAAGCTAATATTTTCACTAATACATTAGTTGATAGAATTGTACCTGGTTTTCCTAAAGAAAGAATTGAAGAGGTTTATGCTGAACTAGGTTATGAAGATAAGCTGGTTGACGAGGGCGAACCATTTCATCTTTGGGTTATTGAAAGCGAAAAAGATATTGCTTCAGAATTTCCAACGCAGAAAGCAGGATTGAACGTTCTCTTCGTAAAAGACCTTACCCCTTATCGCACCCGCAAAGTAAGAATCCTAAATGGAGCACACTCAACACTTGTGCCTGTAGCTTATCTTTATGGGTTGGATACTGTACGTGAGTCAATTGAAAACAAGACACTGAATAAATTTATTAATCAAGCTATCTTCGAAGAGATCATTCCAACTCTTGATCTTCCGGCTGAAGAGCTTGATCAATTTGCAAACGATGTGCTACAACGTTTCTTAAATCCATTTATCAAACATTATCTCATTTCTATTTCGCTAAACTCATTTTCAAAATATAAAACCCGCGTTCTTCCTTCAATACTTGAGTATGTCAAACGCAAAGGTGTTGTGCCCGAAATGTTAACTTTTTCAATGGCAGCACTCATCGCTTTCTATAAAGGAAAACGTGGCGAAGAGACGATTCCATTGCAAGATGACCAAGAGATTCTAGATTTTCTCCAAAAAGAATGGACTGCATATAATGGCAACGAAGTAACCTTATTTGAATTCGTCTTCGACGTTTTAGCAATGAAAGATGTTTGGGTGAAAGACCTCAATCATGTTCCGGGACTGACAAAAGCTGTTACCCGCCATCTTATCAACATTGAAAAGAATGGAATGAAGACTGCATTGAAGAGTCTCTTACGACATCAGGCTAATGTTGATGGTAAAAATCAGACCGTCTTAAATTAATTTTTATGCCAGTAAAACAGATCAAGATACATCCTCTCGACAATGTAATTGTCGCCCTCGAAAACATCAATCAAGGTGAGCAACTACAATTTGATGATCAGCAGGTAACGCTACTCCAATCTGTCGATAGGGGACATAAAATAGCCATACAAGCAATTGCTGAAGGTGAAAATGTGATCAAATACGGCTACCCTATCGGACACGCAACCACTGCCATCAAAGTAGGTGAACATGTTCACTCTCAAAATCTGAGGACCAACCTGTCTGAAGTACTCGATTATACCTACCAACCTCAAACGGTTGATATCACGAAAGAAAATGCTCACTTAACCTTCAACGGTTATCGAAGAAAAAACGGTGATGTAGGTATTCGAAACGAGATGTGGATTGTACCAACAGTGGGTTGTGTGAATGGTACCGCCGATGCCATCCTGAAGAAGTTTCTTGCTGAAAATACGATAGAGAATATCGATTCTTTTGAAGTCTTCAAGCATAATTATGGATGCTCACAGTTGGGGGATGACCATGAGAATACTAAAAATATCCTCTGCGATATTATTCTTCATCCTAATGCTGCAGGGGTACTAGTGTTAGGACTTGGGTGCGAAAACAACAAGATTGAAGATCTTAAAACAGCGTTAGGCGACTTCAATCCTGCCAGAATCAAGTTTCTCTCAACACAAGCGGTTAAAGATGAAGTTGAAGAAGGTGCGGAGTTATTAAAACAAATCTATGCTGACACAAAAACTGACGTCCGTACACCTGTTTCCATTTCTGAACTAAAAGTCGGACTCAAGTGTGGCGGTTCTGATGGATTATCCGGTATTACCGCCAATCCTTTAGTTGGATTCTTTAGCGATTTCCTCATAAGTCAGGGAGGAACAACCATATTAACCGAAGTTCCTGAGATGTTTGGTGCTGAGACTATATTGATGAAAAGATGTGTAGATCAGGGAGTATTTGAAAAGACTGTTCATCTAATCAATGATTTTAAAGATTATTTTATTGCGCTGAATCAGCCTATCTATGAAAACCCTTCTCCAGGCAATAAAGCCGGTGGTATCACTACTCTCGAAGAAAAATCATTAGGATGCATTCAAAAAGGAGGACAGGCTACTGTAATCGACGTATTAAAATATGGTGAGCGTATCCAACAAAAAGGATTGAATCTATTGAGTGGCCCAGGCAACGACCTGGTCTCAGCCACAGCAATGGGTGCTTCTGGATGTCATCTCATTCTATTTACAACCGGTAGAGGAACTCAATTTGGTAGTTTTGTACCAACCTTAAAAATATCGACCAATACTCCATTAGCCGAAAACAAACCGCATTGGATTGACTTCAATGCAGGGACACTCGTTGAAGAGAAAACCTTTCCTGAAGTGCTTGATCAGCTCATTACCAAGATCATTCAAACTGCAAATGGTGAAAAGATCAATCACGAGAAAAGTGGATTTCGTGAAATAGCAATTTTCAAAAGTGGTGTTACGCTTTAACTTTTCATTTTTGAAATGACAAATAGGCCAGCGGAGTATTCCGACTGGCCTATTTTCCAAAAGAGGCACATCATTCATCTTGGTATATTAACATTTAGCCGACGCACAGCCATGCATTTCTACAAGAAGATGTAATGAACATTCTTCAAAATTACATTTCAGCTAATCGAATAGTTTTATTTAATTCATTACTCATATAGACTGCACGTATAATTTTAATAGTATCTGCTGCTTGTTCTGCCTTAACAACAAGAGACTTTCCTTCAACGATATGATCGTAAATATTATCATAGAAGGCCATATAATTACCGGGAGTAGTTTCTACCTTTCCCTTCACATGGATTCCACCCATATCGCTATTTAAAACACCCCACGCAGCCTCTGGTTCACTCCCCCAGCCAGTCGATCCCGGAATGCCGCCAGCTTTCAATGCATCCTCCTGAGGGTCTAATCCCCACTTCAAAAACGATCCATTAATCCCATGTAGTTGATATTTAGGTCCGGCTTCACGAACCAAATAACTGGCTTTTAGTGTAACCTTAATAAAATTATAAGTCAACCTGATATCAAAACAATCATCCACCTCGCCTCCCGGACGAAGGACTCTGATCTCAGCATTAACAGCATCAGGCATTCCAAAGAGTACTACGGCTTGATCTATCAGATGCGAACCCAGGTTATAGAGTGTTCCGGTGCCGGTTTCAGCTTTTTCCTTCCATGTATTGGGTTGAATAAAGTTGCGGAAACGATCAAAATGAGACTCAAATTCAACCAGTCGTCCAACCAGATTACTCTTTATGACTTGTTGTATCGTTAAAAAATCAGCATCCCATCTTCTGTTCTGAAAGACACTTAACATCACATTTTTTTGCTTAGCGGCTTCCATTAATTCGTTTGCCTGCTCCAGCGTTTGTGTAAAAGGCTTTTCAACCACCACATTCTTTCCGGCGTTGATCGCTTTTAAAGCAAGTTCGTAGTGCGAGTCATCTGGCGTATTGATAATAACCAACTCTATTTCTTCATCTGCAAGCATCGCATCAACATCGCGTATTACCGAAACATTGGGATATAACACAGAAGCCTCATTTTTTGAACGCTCAACAATCGTTTTTAATTCAAAACCGTCATGATTTGACAATAATGGAGCATGAAAAACTTTACCCGACATACCAAAAGAGGCAATCCCTGTTTTTATTTTTCTATTCATAGGTAATGACTTATTGTTGAAAACATATAAAGTAGTTATGCCTCAAAATTAATAAAACAATCGGTTGCTCCTTCATTAAAAAAGCATAACGACAAAAAAATCACATAAAACTGATACGCCCCTCATTTTATAACCCGACAAAGTGTATTTTTATAAAAAATTAGAAGAATGAATTTTTCTACAACGAAATCTTCAATCCCCCTAATGAAAGCAAATAAGACATTGACACATTTCATCAGTTTTATTTGCTTTATTATATTTATCTCGTTTGTTATCTTTCCGAATCAATCTATTGCAACAAAGAGCAAGCCTGATAAAGAAAATATTCTCATCATACGGAGATTGTTGAACAACTACTATGAGCCAGTACTTACTTGTGATTCAATAACTATTCCCTTACGAAGAGTCGGTCGACTGTTTCTCATCGAAGCAAGAGTTGACGATCAGATTGGCAACCTTATTTTTGATACAGGGGCAATGGGACTGGTACTTAATAAAATTTATTTTAGAAATCATTTAGTCATCGACGATCACAGCTCAAACGGAATCAATGGATCGATCAGCAGCGTTAGCAATACCACAATTGATCATGTGAATATATCCGAACTAAAATATAAGAATATCAAAGCCGACCTGACTGACTTAGGACATATTGAAAACAGACGAGGCGTAAAGATACTGGGACTTCTGGGATTTAGCATGCTTAAAGGCTTCGAGATATTGATCGATATAAACCATAGTCAACTCAAACTATTTAAAATCGATAAAAAAGGAGACCGGGTTAATGCCAGAGATAATAAATTCAAAGCCGATCTCATACAACCCATTGAAACAGCAAACAATGTCCTTTTCTTAAAGGCTACCATCGCAGGAAAGAAGCTTAACTTCTGTCTCGATACAGGCTCAGAAACAAATGTTATCAGTAATCGTTCTTCTAACCAGGTATTAAATACCATTAACATCACACGTCGTTCCTCACTACAGGGCTCGGGGTCAAAAAACAGCGACGTTCTCTATGGAAATATGAACAACTTCACTTTTGGAAATCAAGCGTTCACAGAAATGGAAACGATAATCACCAATCTTGACGCCTTAAGCGATGCCTACGGAGTTAAAATAGATGGCGTTTTAGGTTATAACTTCTTAAATAAAGGCGTGATCTGTATAAACCCGGAAAAGAAACAACTAAGTATCTGTTTTGCTAAATCGGTAAAAATATGAAAAACACAACCACTTATATTTTCATCCTTTTTTGCCTCCTACTCCCCTATTTTGGAGCAGCACAACAGTATGATCCCAAAAAAGTTTGTCACCTGGATAATGGCAACATCATTTTCAAACTCGACAAACGCTGGAATCAGAAGCAGAAAAAAGAGATCAGCCGACTATTCGATTTAGATAGTACACTGCTGGCTAAAGCTTATCAGGGGAACAACGAAATCACCATTCGCAAAGAAAAATGGATGGTTAAAAATATTGACAAATACACATTCGAATTATCAAAAGTCATTAATAGTACATCAATTTCACATATTAATGCTAATGATATTTTCATCATGGACGAGTTTCTCAACAACAACTACAACACAACGTTGAAAGAGAATACCATCTATGGTATCAATAGCTTTAAAGACATTTCGCTCTTTCAATACAGAAATTATGTCGCCCGATTCTTTATTCCCGGGCAAAGACAAGTTAGGAATATCTATCTCTCCGGATCGTTTAATAACTGGACTACAGCGCAATTACCCATGCATAAAACTGATTCAGGATGGGTCGTCAACATAAAATTACCTCCCGGAAAGTATTTATATAAATACATTATTGATGGTCGATGGACAGAAGACCCCAATAACAATCTACGAGAAAGAGATGGACATGGAGGACGAAACTCTGTCGTCTATTGTATCAATCATATCTTCCAGCTTCCTGAATACAGACATGCTAACAAAGTCGTACTTGCAGGAAGTTTCAACGGGTTCAATGGAAACGAGCTAAAAATGTATCGTACAACTCGTGGATGGGCTCTGCCTGTCTATCTGAAAGAGGGAACCTATACCTACAAATACGTTGTTGATGGAAACTGGATAACCGATCCCACCAATAAAATCACCCGAAATGATGGTGGCGGACATTTAAATTCAGTACTAGGAATGGGTGAACCCTACATCTTTCAGCTGAAGGGCTATAACGATTCAAAGCATGTATATCTGGCAGGCAACTTTAATGGATGGAACCCCAAAGAGCTCGAAATGGTGAAAACACCCACTGGATGGAAGCTACCCTATATTCTGGCTCCGGGTATGTATCAATACAAGTTTATCGTAAAAGAAGGACATTGGATCGTTGACCCTGAAAATCCATATAGTGTTGGTTCTGGTGATTTTATCAACTCCGTGGTTGCCATTAAACCTAACCACACTTTTATTTTAAAACAATTCCAAAATGCCGGCATCGTCATTGTAACCGGAAGTTTTAACAACTGGAATCCAGATGAATATTGGATGATCCGAAAAAATGGGAGCTGGGTATTTCCAATCTATCTTCCAGCTGGGAAGCATACTTATAAATTCATTGTAGACAAGAAATGGATCATCGATCCCTCGAATAAGCTCTTCGAAGCTAATGATGTAGGCAGTTCTAATTCTATACTCTGGATCGAACCTTAAATATTATATGAGTACTCCCCATAAAGATTGATTA
>JAHEYR010000303.1 GCA_023251485.1 Bacteroidales bacterium | reverse complement strand
GCATCGTGCGGAAGCGGATCCAATATTTTCCCCGAATACGTCTTCTTATAAATGGAAGCGAAAGACCCATCACCAACGGTCAAATCATCATTATCTTTTTGAAATTCAACCATTACCGCGAGTATGCGGATGGTTTTTGAATTATGTATTGAAGCTTTTCCGGACTTTTCAGTTACAGCCGGTGTGCTTCGAAAAGCAGGTCGCTGAGCGAAAACTGAAATCGCAGAAAGTATGACAAAACTGAGAAGAAGATAACGCGAGATAATGGGTTTCATATTCGTATAAAATATCCTTTAATAATGTATAGGGAGACTATTCCAAATCTCCGCCGGATTGCACAATCGATGCCGACCGGCTTTAAAAACAGAAACAATAAAAATGAGTTTCAAAATCATTCGCCATAAAAACGCTTAAAGGCATCATCTCTGTCAGACATCACAATGATATCGGAGTACAGAAGTAATGCCTTCTTGCATATCAGACGGAATTGTTATTTCTCAATAACGAATTATATTCCGCGGGGAATTCCCTTTTCTGCTTTTCCACCCCAACCAACGGAGAATGTAAATCTGAGTGTATTTGAAAGTGGGTGGTTTTCTCTGTCTTTCCATACAGCCGTTGAAATATAGCTGAAATCAAATCCATAAACATCATACCGGATACCGGCACCAAAGGTTAGGAATTTTCTGTTGCCGTAATTCGGATCTTCATAAAAGAATCCGCTTCTGACTGAAAACAGGAAATCGCCCGGTTGGCCATACCAATATTCAAGACCCATTGAGGAGATAACTTCTTTCAGTTCTTCTCTCAGGGGTTTATCTGACCATGAGCTGTATAATGCTCTGTACCACTCAGCAGATGTCGGGGCCACATTTGTATCACCTTTTGTAGTGGACACGAGAAGCTTTGAGAAATCGAGTGTATAGGTAAGCGCATTATAGTCGTCTTCCATTAGCCGGTATGCAAAACCAATACGCAAGTTAGTCGGAATAGGATCAGCCTGTGCCCGATCAATGTAAAAGATCTTGGGGCCGATATTACTTAAATTTGCGCCAATACTGAGTTTCTTGCCCATATCATAATCAAGAAACGGGATAGGAAGGGATTCGGGTCTCCACATACCGGAAATATCAAGACTGACTGTTGTAGCAATTCCGGAACCGGTTTCATTTCCTGCACCCTGATCTGAAAGGTGGCTATGGATAACTCTGAAATTCATTCCCAGACCCCAGTCGCGCGAAACCTTGGTTGCGTAGCCAAGAGTTACAGCAGCATCAAATGCACTGAAAGTGCCCAAAGGATCAGGGCTGTTTTCACCTGTTCTAACGAACTGTCCATAGTTCATGTAGGTGATACTTCCCATCACGCTTCCACCCAATTCAGGAATATAATTTCGATAAGTAGCATAATCATAAAAAAGGTCAAGATGAAATTCTGGTAACCAATTACTATGTGTCACCGAAAATTCCTGGCCGGTGAGAAATGCAGCACCAGATGGATTCCAGAAAGATGCGGCTGAGTTATCAGCCAAACCTGCTCCGGACTCTCCCAATGCACTAAACCGGGAATCCGGGGCTAATTGGAGAAAAGGTACTGCTGCTTGTCCGCCCTGAGAAAAACCCACCTGCTGAAGGACAAAGACGCTTAGCATTAACGCGATGATTTTCATGTTAGTCATTAACTGACCTCCTGATTGTTATTCTGATTATTTACTTATTTTCTATTTTAAAGGACCTATTGCCGCATAACGGCCAATTTACCGGTTGTGCTTTTAGAACCAGAGCCTGAAGTTGAGGTTATAGTAACCTTATACAAGTAAACACCACTTGCCAGTAAGTTGCCGTCTGAATCTCTGCCATCCCAAGGGATACGAATGTTTCGCTCATTAACATTTTTTCGTTCAATCTGATTGATCAACCTGCCAGTAACCGAATAAATCCTGATCTTGATTGCCACCGGCTCAGATTCATTATGATCGGCCATGAATACCGTTCCGGATGAAAATGGATTTGGGTAGTTGTAAATATTATCAACTATCAACCCATCCGAATCATTAACTTTTACAAAAACTGTTTTTGAGGCGGCATTATTGAAAACATCCCACGCATCAATTTTCAGACTGTGTTCGCCTGCCGCAAGACCATCAAACTGGTAGATTACCTTTCCCGTTTTCCCTCCGGTATTCAAATCACCGCTGTAATAATTGGTGAAATCAATTGGATGTGCTTCATCGCCATCAAGAATTCCATGCATCACCCGGCCTACACCGGCTCCGGTTGCATTAATGCCTGACTGATCACTCAGCATTACATAAAGCGTTGAATTCGATTTGATGAGATAGGCATCGGTCTGATCCGGATTGTCAAATGCCACCTTAATTACCGGGCCAATGTTATCATTTACCGCGGTTGAGTCGGTACCGCCAATAATAATATTTTTGCTGAAGGAAAGTCCGTCGGTATTTGCATTGTAAAAATACAAAACAATTTTCCCGTTCCGGTTTTCATATGATATATCTTTTGGAACGGTAAAATCTGCTGAAAATACGCCGTTTGTAACGCTGACTTTACCTTTAAATATCACACCACCCTGCAGCGTCATGGTATATGTCGTACTGGTACTGAATTCAGGAAGCGGCATCAAAGTTTCCGAATCATAAATAGTCAGCAATCCTTCACCATTAAATGATGAATTAGTAA
>JAHEYR010000302.1 GCA_023251485.1 Bacteroidales bacterium | reverse complement strand
TCATCGAGAAAATTTCCCCTTAACTTGTTCTAAAACATGTTTAGCTCCGTCTCGATCCTGAATATTTGCTGTATGAACTATAACTATCAACAGTAGCCCAATTGTATCCACCAGAATGTATCACTTTCGCCCTTTAACCTTCTTGGCAATATCAGTGCGACAAGAAGCTGTATCAGAGATTGCGGATTAATCCGACCCCTTTCCGCTTAAGGTGTCCCTACCGTGGCATGCGTTCCCGGTAACAGGAAGGTGTGAAGCTCACGGAACAACGTGGAAAGAATGGTACCCTGAACTGTTCAATCTGCAAGGGAAAAGACTCCATGGAGAAGCAAACGCTGAATCATCGTAAGGATCGTAACCAAGAACAAATGAAACAGGGTGACACACTTGAGCCAAAATGGCATGGAATCTGGCTATCCTGATTGATGTACAGGACAGCAAGCGGACAAAACGATTCCCGGTCTAAAGATGGCTCCTAAAGCGTCAAAAGTATCTCCGATACGGAACTTGGTAACCCGTATACACTCCTCCAATTAAATAAAAAAATCGAGGTATGGAAATCGCGAGATCTACAAATGGTGTAGACGGAAGAGGATGTTTCAAAAAGCGAATGCCTGGCTGTAATGGTCAGGATAAAGGCCCATGCCTTAGCCTGAAAGGGCGCTGACTTGAAACAGGTGTTTCACGGCATGAAAGGAAGTATACCAGTGAAAGTACAACATTCAACGACGCCTAAGAGCGAGAAGTGTACTGACCAGAAACTCGCCAGACAATGGAACTCTATTGACTGGAAAGCAATTGAACACAAGGTTAACCGGCTACAGACCCGAATTGCAAAGGCTACAAAAGATAAAAAATGGAATTTGGTCAAAAGACTAACATATCTATTAACTCATTCCTACTTCGCAAAACTGTTATCAGTGCGAATAGTTACACAGAATCGTGGTAAGCGAACTGCTGGCATAGATGGGGAACTCTGGACTTCCGCATCGGACAAGATGCAGGCAGCAATCAATCTCTCAGACCAACAATATCGAGCATATCCATTACGCCGCATCTATATCCCCAAACCTGGAAAAACTAGCAAACGCCCTCTGTCTATCCCTACTATGAGAGACCGAGCTATGCAAGCTCTGTATGCTCTAGGCCTTCAGCCTGTAGCTGAAACTACAGCTGATACTCGATCCTTTGGATTTCGTCTATTCAAATGTGCACAAGATGCATCCAATTATGCATTCCGATGCCTCTGGAAAACGACGTCTAGCCCTTGGATACTAGAAGGTGATATTAAGGGCTGTTTTGATAACATTTCCCATTTATGGCTCAAGAACAATATCCTAATTGATAAGTCAATCCTATCTCAATTCCTGAAATCTGGTTACATTCTTGATGACAAGTTCCACTCCACTGACATAGGTACACCCCAGGGAGGAAACATCTCTCCTATATTGGCTAATATGACATTGGACGGAATAGAAAAACTCCTTCACGAACATTTTCCAAAAACGAAAGTACACCTCATCCGTTACGTAGATGACTTTTTAGTCACTGCTCCAACAAAGGAAATAGCAGCTGAGGTACGTGATATCATCCGTGAATTTCTAGCAATTAGAGGCCTTGAACTCTCTCGTGAGAAAACATTAATTACTCATATCGACGATGGATTTGACTTCCTTGGCTGGCATTTCCGTAAATACAAGGGACAACTTCTAATAAAACCAGCCGAGAAGTCAATCAAATCGGTTTCTCAGAAGCTCAAGACTATCGTAATTAATGCTAGGTCATGGACACAAGATGAACTCATCAAGAAGCTTAACCAAATAATCAGAGGATGGGCCAATTATCATCGTCACATAGTGGCTAAGGAAATTTTTAAAAAACTTGATCACTATATATGGGAGATCACCTGGAGATGGGGAAAAAGACGACATCCAAATAAAGGTTATAAATGGATATTCAACAAGTATTGGTCTTCTGAAGGTTCAAGGAATTGGGTCTTCCAAACCAAAGAGACAAAACTTCTCCAATTCTCAGACTTCCAAATCCGCCGGCATTCAATGTCTAAACTCGATGCTAATCCTTACCTTGATAGGAGTTATTTCCTCAAAAGAAAGAACCGTATCAAGAAACAAACACCATGGATTCAAACTAGACTTCCATTTTTCTCTTCTTTTAAAGCCGCCTGAAAAGGTTGTGAAATGCGCGAGCGAACTGCGGTGAAAGTCGCACGGTTCGTTCCTGGAAGGGAGGGAAAGAGTAATCTTTTCTTCCTATTCAACTTCGCAAAATTCGAGGTAAATTGTTGATTAAACCTTCCAAAGAGTCCATACAAAAATTCGTTAAAAAGATCAGTCAAACCATAAAAGCAGGAAAAAGCTGGTCACAGGAACTCTTAATTTCCAAACTAAATCCCATAATACGAGGTTGGACTAACTATCATCGTTCAGTTGTCTCCTCTGAGATTTTCAATAAACTTGACCATATACTATGGGAAATGTTATGGAAGTGGGCAAAAAGACGACATCCTAACAAATCCAAAATATGGATTGCAAAAAAATACTGGAAGCAAAGCAATACTCGTCGCTGGAATTTTCAAACAGAAAACAATAGGTTACTGCTCTTATCCGATACCAAAATCAGAAGACATATTCCTTTAAAATTGCAAATGAATCCATTCCTTGACAACGATTACTTTAATGA
>JAHEYR010000109.1 GCA_023251485.1 Bacteroidales bacterium | reverse complement strand
TGTCTTTGACATAGATCACCAGGTTCTTTCCTTTTATCAGGTAGCCTAAGGTTATTGAGCCCTTTTCGGTAAACTTGAGGGCATTTCCCATCAGATTGAATAGTATTTGCTTAAAACGATACTCATCTGAATTGATAAGGGCCATAGATATATTGGTGGGCTTTTCTAAAATGATGGAGATATCGGTTTTCTGTTTTACATTTTTTTCGTTCTCAAAGTTGATATAGATATCGTGAAGAACCTTATTGATATCAAAATTTGCAGCGGTTATTTCGAGCTGACCGGCTTCGATTTTTGAGAGGTCAAGAATGTCATTGATCAGATTGAGCAATAGTTTTCCGTTACTCTTGATCTGGTGTAGAAAATCTGTTTTGTCTTCTTCATCGATTTCAGGATACTCCAGCATTTCGGAGAACCCGATGATCGCATTCATTGGTGTTCTGATTTCGTGCGACATGTTTGAGAGAAATGCCATCTTGAGTTTATCAGACTCTTCGGCTTTCTCCTTTGCTGCGACAAGCGCTTTTTCTGAAAGCTTCCTGCTTGTTATGTCGCGAAGAAGTATTAATAATTCATCTTCACCCAGTGGGACAATTCGTGTTTCTGTATAGATGGTTCCCGTTACTCTGGGTATTTCGAATACAATTGTCTTTCGAACTCTGTTTTTCATCACCAGTGCTATGGTGTCAGAGAAGCTCTTTTTTGAATCGTCGGGCAGGTTGTTGATGGATATGTCTTTCCCGGGGATAAATAAACGGTCATTCTCGATCAGGTCGGATTGAGCTTTCTTGTAATCAGTAATAACGCCTTCTTTGTCACATACGATGATGATGTCGGGGATGGCATCTAATAATGCATTATTTCGTTCTTGTGTCTTTTTCAGGATAATATCGGCTTCAACTTTCTCGGTGATGTCTCTGAACAGAAGAACACAATATCCTTGTTCGGGTGAAAAAGTTTGAACATAAAGCCATTTTTTATAGAGTTCGCTATATAATGTGTTATGCGACTCTTTTCCTGTTACGGTGACTTTATAGATGATTTCGATCCATTTAGAATGGTTGAATAATTTATCTTTCAGTATTTCGGTGAGCTTTCTAAATACAACTTGTTCTCTTTTAAGTTGTAGTAACTCTTCACCGGCTTTATTCACCTCAAGGACAAGAATATCATAGGGACGACCTAAATCATCGGTCAGTACCTTTACAAAGCCAAAAGCGTCTTCAATATTAGAAAAAAGAGAGGTGTATTGTTGTCTGGATTCAATGAGTGCATCTTCAGTATGTTTGGATATGATCGATGTAAAGGATTGTATTTTTAAGGCTAAGAAATAACTGAGTAAAAGTCCGGTTATGGCACCGAATAAACTAATTTGCAAAGGATTTACGTATTGTAAACCTCCAACGCTATTGATGATAAAGTAATAGTTTAGGATTAGTATACTGGCAGAAAAAAGAAAGAAGATTAATAACGACGAACGTCGAAAGGAAAAGAGCGAAAGATAGAGGATACCAAATATCATATATGCCAAAGATGAAAACAGAGAATCGGGCACCAACGGTTCATCGGTTGCTAAAAAAGATAAGATGTTGTAGAAAAAAGCAGCAAAGAGGATGAATATAATAGTCAAGGATGTGGCGTGAATGTTTCTTAGACGAATAAATACTAGCGACGCGACAATAAAAGTATAAAGACTGATATCGCCCAACAGAAGGTACATATTAAAAGATGTGAAAAACCGAATACAGGTAAGCATAAATAACCCGCATAATCCGATAAGATTAAAGGCTAAAAGGTATTCGGTCTTCTTTTGGATTTCCAGAGAGTGTATTTCATAACCATCTAGAAAATAGAATTTTAATTTGTTCCAGTATTGCACGTAGGTAGTTGTTTATGAAAAAGTAAATTTAATCAGAATTTTCATTTATAATAATTTATTGCATTCGTTTATCAAGGATAGGTTCTTTATTAATATATTATTAACAAAGTTTGTATTACAAATTCGGGTTATTTATTCTTTCGTGGGTATAATCATCCAACAAACAAAATGATAAAGTGTTTTGCAATAGTTTTTCGGTAGTTATTTTTTATTTTTTATGAATAGTGTCTTCAAAAATCAAATAATTCTAAAGTTAAAAAGATGTTCTTTAATTTTAAGTGTTTTATATGCGGTTGTTCCTGAAATATTATTATTAACTTCGCATAACAATTAGAATAAATGTCAAATTGTTTTAATCTTAGCGATATGGTTGATATAGAGTGGAGTAAGCTTCCATTTGCTTATTTCAAAACCGATTACAACGTCCGTTGTTACTTCCGGGACGGCCAATGGGGCGAAATTGAAGTATCATCATCTGAGTATATCAACATTCATATGGCAGCCAGTTCATTGCATTATGGACAGGAGGCTTTTGAAGGGCTAAAGGCTTTTCGTGGTGTTGATAACAAAATTCGCATCTTCCGTTGGGAAGAAAACTTCAAACGTATGGAACGTTCGGCCGAAGGAGTTTTGATGGCTCCTGTGACCAAGGATGTTTTCCATGATATGTTGATGAAGGTTGTTAAACTAAATGAAAAATATATTCCTCCTTTTGGAACCGGTGCATCTCTTTACGTCCGTCCATTATTGATTGGTACGGGGCCTTGTGTTGGTGTTAAACCTGCCGATGAATATATGTTCCTGATTTTTGTTGGTCCTGTTGGTCCATATTTTAAAGAAGGATTTAATCCTGTTTCTATTCAGATTGCCCGCGATGTTGATCGTGCTGCTCCTCTAGGTACCGGAACATTTAAAGTTGGTGGTAATTATGCTGCCAGTCTGGGTTCGGGCGAACGTGCGCACCACGAAGGCTATGCTGCTTGTATGTATCTCGATGCAAGAGAAAAGAAATATATCGATGAGTGTGGTCCTGCTAACTTCTTCGGAATTAAAGGCAATGCCTACATCACACCAAAATCAACCTCAATCCTGCCTTCTATCACCAACAAAAGCTTGATGACATTGGCTAAGGATATGGGAATGGATGTTGAACAACGTCAGGTCCCGGTTGAAGAGCTAAAAGAATTTGATGAGGTTGGAGCATGTGGCACAGCTGCAGTTATTTCGCCTATCAAATTGATCCAGGATCGTGAAACAGGCGAGGTGTATAACTATTGCAAAGACGGTAATGTTGGTCCTGTATCAACAAAACTATACAATAGACTTCGTGCAATTCAATATGGTGAAGAAACCGATAAATTTGGTTGGGTAACGATTATTGAATAACTCGTCGAGTTCGTCGTTTAAAGTAAAGCCGGAAGCGTATATTTATATTTTTCCGGCTTTATTATTTTATATCCCTCGTTACAAAAAGAGATCTTGTTTTTTTATTTGTTTCGGTATCTATTTTCCTGATTGTATGGTTGGATATATTCTTTCATTAATTTATCTTCGCCTTCACAAAAAGTATCTAACCTAAACCATCAATTTTACTTCAATGAAAACATTCAAGACGATTGCAATTATTGCACTGATCATTAGTTTTACGAGTCTTGCATTCGCATGGGGAGTCTGGGGGCATAAGCATATCAATAAATCAGCGGTATTTGCTTTACCCGAATCGATGCGGGTATTTTTCTATAACCATATAGATTTTGTCACGCAGGAATCAGCCATCCCTGATATCAGAAAATACACCATCAATGATAAAGCCGAAGGTCCTCGTCATTATATAGATATTGAAGCATATCCTCAATCTATTGATAATCTGCCACAGTCTTCGAAAGAAGCATCTGCTAAATATCCGGATAGCATACTTCGGAGAAATGGATTTCTGCCCTGGTATATTCAGGATATGATGGATAAACTGACGTTGTCGTTTAAAGAGCGGAAAACAACAGAGATCTTATTTCTTGCAGCCGACTTGGGGCATTATCTGGGCGATGCACATATGCCATTGCATACATCGTTGAATCATGACGGACAATTAACAAATCAAAGAGGAATTCATTCTTTCTGGGAATCACAACTACCCGAACAGTATGGACATAGTTATAATTTTTGTGTCCCGGAGGCAAAATATATCACTGACGTGAAAAAAGAGACATGGCGAATCTTAAAACATACTCATTTGTTGGTAGATACACTACTCGCTATTGAACGAAATGTAAAAGCTACGTTTCCTGAAGATAAGATCTATCTGAAAGACGCGAAGGGAGGCATCTTAAAGAATAAATATGGTTCACCGGTGCATACTCCTGAATATTCAAAGGCTTTTCATGATGCGCTTAAGGGGATGGTAGAAAAACAAATTCGTTCGTCTATCACTGCCACTGCCGACTTTTGGTACACCGCATGGGTAAATGCAGGAAAACCTGATTTGACTTCGCTTGATGATGCTGAATTGACAAAGCAAAATCAAAAATATTACATCGAAGACTATAACGTATGGAAGAATGGTAAATTAACCAAACTGAAGATTGAAGGGGAATTTTAAACCACTCAAAAGCTATGGATACGCAACACGATGCCAAGATTCTTCGCATCTTTATCAGTTCTACTGATAAGTTTAAGCACAAACCTCTTTACCAGATGATTGTTTATCTGGCAAAGAGAAAGGGCTTGGCCGGTGCAACAGTCTTTCGGGGTTCTATGGGATTTGGTCCCAGCAGTAAGTTCGTCTATTCTATTACGGTATGGGAGGTGGTTGATAAAACACCTATGGTTATTGAGATCGTTGATGAAGCTGAGAAAATCGATGCTTTCTTTAATACTCTAAAACCCTATTTGGAACTTGTCCGTACCGGATGTCTGGTGACATGCGAACGGGCTGATGTTTTGTTCTATAAAAAAGGAGAGAAGAAGAAGCCGTTCTTTAGTTTTTAATGATTAGTCGGAAAGCTTTCTGGCTGCATCTTTAAATAATTTTTGTAACCGATGTCGATTAATCCTGCATTTGTATCGTAGAGACGCACGGCCGTGCGTCTTGTATATTGTGTGTATTAAGGAGATGCGTATCAGCGATTAACCAGACGCATGTTATGTGAAAGAGACGCACGCCGTGCGTCTCTACATTATTGAGAATCGAATTAAACGATCGTATTCAAGATTTCTTTCATCTCAAGTTGCATACTTAATGCCTCTGCTCTTGCCTTTTCAGCAAAGTCGACGCCTTTAGATGCAAAGATGATGGAGCGGGATGCATTGATCAGTAATCCACAATCTTTCGTTAGTCCATATTTTGCAACCTCAGCAAGGCTACCGCCCTGGGCTCCTACACCGGGAACCAATAGGAAGTGGTTAGGAATGATTTTGCGGATGTCAGCGAGCAGTTCAGCCTTCGTGGCACCTACGACATACATCATGTTCCCTTCGTTGCCCCACGTTGACGATTTAGCCAAAACCTCTTGATATAACTTTTTGCCTTCTGCATTTTCGAATAACTGAAAGTCAAAGGCTCCTTTGTTAGAGGTGAGGGCTAATAATATAACCCATTTGTCTTCGTAACTGAGGAAAGGTGAAACAGAGTCTTCTCCCATGTAGGGCGCTACGGTGATAGAATCGAAGTTCAATGTAGAACTTGATGGATCCAGAAAAGCCTGGGCATAAAGACGTGATGTATTTCCTATATCGCCACGTTTGGCATCGGCAATGGTAAACACTTTGTCCTTAAATTGATTCAGATATTTCATTGTCTTCTCCAGACTTTGCCATCCCTTTAGCCCCTGACTTTCATAAAAAGCCAGATTGGGTTTATAGGCAACCGCTAGGTCGAGTGTCGCATCAATGATTTGTTTATTAAATTCAAAGATAGGATCTTCCGTTTCGAGAAGATGTGCAGGTATTTTGGATAGTTCGCTATCTAACCCTACACAGAGAAATGATTTCTTTCTTTGAATTAATTGAATTAAATCTGAACGTTTCATATCGTTTATACTTCGTTAATGGCTTCTTTTAAGCGTTCGGCATTTTCAGCAAGCTGTAGCGCATCAATCATATCCTGAATTCCTCCATTCATAAAGCCGTCAAGGTTAAAGACCGACATATTGATACGGTGGTCTGTTATACGGCCCTGTGGGTAGTTATAGGTTCTGATCTTAGCTGAACGGTCGCCGGTAGATACCATTGTCTTACGTTTCGAAGATATTTCATCAAGATATTTTTGGTATTCCAACTCGTAGATACGGGTACGTAGAATACGCATCGCCTTTTCAAGATTCTTGATCTGCGACTTTTCATCCTGGATCGAAACGATGATTCCGGTTGGAGCATGTGTCAGTCGTACAGCCGAATAGGTTGTGTTTACACTTTGTCCACCGGGACCCGAAGAACAAAATGTGTCTTTACGGATATCGCTGGGTTTGATATCAACATCAAACTCTTCTGCTTCGGGCAATACAACCACAGAGGCAGCAGAAGTATGAATACGACCCTGTGTCTCAGTAGCAGGAACACGCTGAACACGGTGGACACCTGATTCATATTTCAGTTGACCGTAAACATTGGTGCCTGTTACATTGAGGATTACTTCTTTATAACCACCTGCGGTACCTTCGGTAAAGTCGTCAACTTCCATCTTCCATCCGCGTTGCTCACAATAGCGCATGTACATTCTATAAATATCACCTGCAAAAATACTGGCTTCGTCACCACCGGTACCTGCACGGATTTCGATGATGGCATTCTTTTCGTCTTGTGGATCAGAAGGGATAAGCATAATTCTTATCTCTTCTTCCATGCTTTCTTTATTTTCGATCAAACTCTCAAGCTCTTCGCGAGCCATCGCACGGAATTCTTCGTCCTTTTCAGTTTTTAAAACTTCTTTGGTCGATTCTATATTGTCGATAATGAGTTTGTATTTCTCGTAAGCTTCAACGATTGGTTGAAGGCTCTTGTAATCTTTATTCAGTTTGACATAGCGTTTCATGTCAGCCATAACTTCGGGCTGATTCATCTCTTCATTAATTTCCTCGAAACGCTTTTTGAAAGCTTCTAACTTCTCTAACATGAATGGTTTTAGTTTTGCGGGTGCAAAGATACTTAAAAAGGATTAGTAAACGAAGGTGCCGTGCGCTGACTTTATGGTCAATTTTTTCCCATTATACGCTTCGACGCGACCGATTATTTGGGCTTCAATGCCATACGATTGACTGATTTCTATGATACGTTGGGCTTGAGCCTGATCGACATAAAGTTCCATTCGGTGTCCCATGTTGAATACTTTGTACATCTCTTGCCAGTCGGTTGACGACTCACGTTGTATCAAGCTGAACAGGGGAGGGGTAGGAAACAGATTGTCTTTTATGATATGAACATTATTAGCAAAGTGAAGCACCTTGGTTTGTGCACCACCACTACAATGAATGATTCCATGAATCAAGGGACGCATCTCGTTGAGGATGTCCTTGATGACAGGAGCGTAGGTGCGGGTTGGGGATAAGACAAGCTGACCTGCGTTCACTCCATCGATTTCAGTTTTATCCGTTAATGAGCAGTTGCCGGAGAAGACCAGATCGGAGGGTATGGCCGGATCATAGCTTTCTGGATAGTTTGATGCATAGGTCTTGTTGAATACATCATGGCGGGCAGAGGTAAGACCATTGCTTCCCATTCCACCGTTGTACTGTTTTTCATAGGTAGCTTGACCCGTAGATGATAAAGCTACAATTACATCGCCAGACTGAATATTGTTCTCAATGACTTCCGAACGTTTCATACGTGCTGTAACGGTTGAGTCCACAATGATCGTACGAACGAGATCTCCTACATCAGCTGTTTCGCCTCCTGTGAGGAATACCCCCATTCCAAGGTTGCGAAGTTCTTCGAGGATTTCTTCGGTGCCATTGATGATGGCTGCAATTACATCACCCGGAATCAGGTTCTTATTACGGCCAATGGTAGAGGAAACTAAAATATTGTCGGTCGCACCTACACAGAGTAGGTCGTCGGTGTTCATAACAATTGCATCTTGAGCAATTCCTTTCCAGACAGAGAGATCGCCGGTCTCTTTCCAGTAGAGGTAAGCTAAAGAACTTTTTGTTCCGGCTCCATCGGCATGCATGATGTTGCAATAGTCAGGATCGCCACCTAAAATGTCAGGAAGAATTTTACAAAAGGCATTAGGAAATAGCCCTTTATCGAGATTTCGGATGGCATTGTGCACATCCTCCTTAGATGCCGAAACACCCCGGCCGGTATATCTGTTGTCGCTCATTGTAAATTAAGGAAGGCGTTGTAAAATGATATGCAAAGGTACAAAAAAAGCGCATTCCCTTGAGGGTGCGCTTTCAATGTAGTAATAGTGCTGATTATTTTAAGATTAATAGTTTTTTCTTGCGTTCGAGGGTGTATTGTCCAAAGCGTGAAAGCATCTCTTCGCCCATCATGATCGATGTTTTCTGGAGTAATGATACACTCGCCTTGAGGTTTTTAATGACTTTAGTTCCAATACGTACCTCGCGGAGTTTGAATACGGCTTTATCGGCTACTGTGCTATTGGCTAAAACTGTTTCGGAGTCTCCCTCAAAGTCGTTTTTCGTAATCACGCCTTCTTTTAACAATTTCAGCGTCTCCGCTTTTGAGAAATGAAGATAGCTTTCGTCACCCTCAGCCAATGATACAGTGTAATTGATACCATTTGCAATGACCGGTACATTTAGAAATCCTTCTTCATCCGAAGTCAGCTTTACCGAATCCTGATCAGGGGTTGTCACTATTTCGATGCGGGGCGTAATGGCTTTATTGATCGGTTTTGGGATAAAGTCTTTACTCAAAACCTTAAATTCTGTGCGTCGATTCATCTGGTGAGCAGCTTCCTGGATAGGTTTGTCTGGTAGACTAGCTACAAACTCTTCGGTGATTACCGTTCCGGCTTTGAAGGTATATCCCTCACGTACCAAATCTTGTGATAATGTTCTTGGTACTCTTTTTCCATATCCTTTTGCCTTTAAGCGACCGGGATCTATGCCACGTTCAATTAAGAAGTTAACAGCAGATTCTGCACGTTTTTGCGAAAGCTGGTCATTATATTCCAGTCCTGCTCTGGCATCAGTATGTGACGATAGCTCAACAACCAGTCTGGGGTTTTCTTCAAGGGTCCGGATGAGTCCTTGCAGTGAATCCTGATATTGCGGTTTCAGATCCCACTTATCAAGATCGTAAAGGATATCGGGCAGTATTACAGGCTTGTCGGGGATAGGTTCCAAATTGAAGTTGATCACGAAGTCTTTGCTACGATCAACACCAACAGTGGTTTCTCTAGCCTTCTTTGTGAAGTAATTATCTCTTGCAGCCTCAATATCGTAAGTCACATTGGGCTCCAGCTGATTATTAGTGAAGTGATAGTTTCCTTTAGCGTCACTCTTGGTTTCTACGGACGATCCGTTTGATCCCAGTAGCTTTATTTTGGCACCATCCAAAAACTGAAGGCTTCTATCGTCTTTTACAACACCTTTCAACGTATATACTACAGGCGGACGGGAGAATGAATAAATATCGTCGCCACCCTTTCCCCCCTTTCGGTTTGAGCAGAAATACCCACGGTCTTCTTTGGGGACTACAATCATTCCGAAGTCGTCGGCACTAGAGTTGATCGGTGGCAATAAGTTCTGTGGTTTAGACCATCTGTTTCCAACTCTACTTGATTTGAAAATGTCAAGGCCTCCCATTCCAATATGGCCATTCGAAGAGAAATAGAGAACGGAGTCACCCGAAAGAAAAGGAAACATCTCATCACCGGGGGTGTTAATTTCAGGTCCTAAGTTCATCGGAGCACCAAAAGGCTCGTTGACAGAATTACGACTGGAAACCCATAGATCTTTTCCTCCATATCCACCTACTTTCTCGCATGAAAATATGATCGTCAGTTCGTCACTGCTCAGGGTCGGTTGCCCAATGGCTATTGTGCTATCCTTGCTGAGCTGAATCATCTCAGGATTTGTCCATCTGTTTTCCCCTTTGTTGCTGAACCAGATCTGACAGCCTGACTCGCGCCCCTTATTGTTAGGGCATCGGGTGAAATAAAGCCTGTTGAAGGAGTTATTCATGGTGGC
>JAHEYR010000301.1 GCA_023251485.1 Bacteroidales bacterium | reverse complement strand
CTTCGCACTTGGTTCGCACTTCCTTCGGACCTTCTTCGCACCAACCTCGGGTTCCTTAATCTGGTGACAATTTCATTGGTATCTAGTGTTTCATAATCTCCCCCCGGAATTCTGTTCTGATCTCAATGGATCAGTTTAAATAGTTGTGGGGAGAGTTTCATTTTACGCATAAATTTTGGACAGTCTAAACAGAAAGAATGAAGTATCAGTAACCCCTCTTTGAGTTGATCGGAATGCTTTGATTTTTGCATTAAAAGATTCTGCAGAGGCGTTGGTGCTTCGATTATCAAAGAAGTTTAAGATGTTTGGATAGTGGGTATAAATGGTAGCTGATATGGTGTTAAAAGACTTGGATTCAGATTCTGTAATGTCATTGTACCATCTTGCCAATTTTGTGTAAGCTACACCTTTGGTTTTGGTATGCGAAAAGATCATTCTTAACGAGTGGGTTAATGAATAAGCCTTTTTGAGATCAGGATACTGGCCAAATAATATCTGGGTTCTTTCTTTTTGTTTACGTGTCCATTTCTCTGCGGATTTGAACAACAGATATCTGCTTCGGGCCAGAAGTTGTTTCTTTGTATCGCCATTACTAAATATGAGAGGCTCATATTTTTCATTGTTCAGCCTTGCATTTTCTATTGCATTTGTTTCCTCGTTTATAGCATCCCAACGATGAGCAATGCGCATCTCCTGAAGAGCATCATAAGCCAGTTTCTGGACATGAAACCTGTCGATTACCAGGGTTGCTGTGGGAAAGCACCGCTTCACAATTTTATTCATTGATCCGGCCATATCCAGGGTAATTTCTTTTACCTGCAACCTTGTTTTCTCATCAATGCGTTTTAAAACCGAAATGACCTTTTCGGCTTCTGTTCCCTCGATCATGGCTATTAACGTTCCTTTTTTGCCTTTGCCTTGTTTATTGGTCAACACAGTATAAAGTTCTCCATTGGAAAGTGATGTTTCATCCAGGCTCAGATATGATCCGATATTCTCAGGGAAAAGCACCCACTCAGAGGCATGCTTCTTCTGATCCCAGGTCTTGTATCCACTCAGATAGTCTTTATATTGTTGTCCCAGATGGTTCCCATTGATGTAGAAAAACTTCTCAAGACTATTGCTGCTAATGGGGTAATTGTCCAAATAATCCTTTTAAAAAATCCGCGAAACTTTTAGTGTAACGCGTCCCTTCGGGGATCAATTGAAAATTTAGGTGGAGAGAAATCTAAAACTGATATATTTGTAAGAAAGTACAGATTTAATGGAAGCCACCAAAGAACAAATGCTCAGTATACTGGCACTAATCTTACCCAAAGAGATTCTGGAATATTTTACGGTTACTAACTTGTTGATACAGGCCAAAGAAGTTCATTTATACCTGGATGAGCGTAATGAGGTTCCGGATGTGTATGGTAATGAAAAACTGATTTCAAAGGGATTTTATCCGGAAGCTGTGATTCAGGACTTTCCCTTAAGAAACAAAGCATTGTACCTGCACGTCAGACGACGAAAATGGGAAGTAGAATCAACCCAAAAGATTGTCAGTAAAACATGGAATTTAACGGCTGATGGAACGCGATATTCGAATGAATTTGCGACTTTTTTAAAAGGATTGCTTGGATACTTACCCGATAAGTTCTAACTCACTCGAGAAATTTTTTCATATTGACGGAGATCGGCTTGGTCAGCAATACAAAGATTTTTTAAGTGATTATCAAACCTGGGATCAAAAGTGCCATGCATCCAAATGGATCTTATTCCCCGAAAACATTGGGTCAAAACTAAGCATTGATGAGACAAGCCTCTCCAATGGTGAGCTTTATACCATCCTTACAAACAAAGCAGCTAAAGGAAAAAAGGGAGCTATTGTGGCAATGGTCGAGGGAACAACTGCGGAGATAATCACCAATGTGATTACAAAGATCCCTTTAAAAGAAAGAGCGAAAGTCGCTGAAATCACATTGGATATGGCTGGCTCGATGAATTTAGTGGCTAAAAAATGTTTTCCTAATGCGGAGCATGTTATTGACCGGTTTCACGTTCAGAAGCTGGCTTTTGATGCCCTTCAGGAGATCAGAATAACTCACCGATGGGAAGCCATTAATGACGAAACCAATGATATTGAGAACTGCAAAGCTGACAATAGACGGTATGAACCGAAAATCCTCAAAAATGGAGAAACTAAAAAACAGCTTTTGTTCCGAAGCAGGTATTTACTCTTTAAATCACCAAATTACTGGACTCTTAGTCAAAAGAAAAGGGCTAAAATTTTATTCAAATTATACCCTGACATCAGACAGGCCTTCTCTCTGGTTCATAGTCTTAGATGTATTTACAATAAAAAACATCCTAAAAATGTAGCTATTGCCAAATTAGCCCTTTGGTTTAATAAGGTCACAGCGTCTGAATTTAAATCATTCAACACCATCTCTGCAACAATGTATGCCCATTATGACAAAATACTAAACTATTTCAACAACCGAAGCACCAATGCTTCTGCCGAATCCTTCAATGCTAAAATCAAAGCGTTCAGATCAACTCAAAGAGGTGTCAGAGATGTAAACTTCTTCCTGTTCAGGGTGACGAAAATTTATGCTTAATTTTTCTCTCCACCTGGAATGTCAATTGATCCGTAAAATAGAAGCAATTGTTTGAGATTGAGTCAAACTCACATTTAAACCATGTTTAAACCAAAAGAAAAAAGCCAGATAAAT
>JAHEYR010000108.1 GCA_023251485.1 Bacteroidales bacterium | reverse complement strand
TGGCGTGCCACGAAGATAAATACCGGCATCTCCCTGGCCTTTATGGTCATCGATGATTTTCCAATCTACCAGCATCTCAAAATCGCCATAATTTTTCACTGTAGCAATATTGTTGCCATGACCTGTAAACATCAGTTCACCATTCGTTACTTTCCAGCCTGCATTCATCTCTGCATCAGCTTTTTCCTGTGCTTTCGCTAGGGTCTGTGCATCCATTTTCGCTCTTGCGATAGGATTTTCCACTAAACCTTTCCATCCGCTCAGATCTTTTCCATTAAATACCGATACAAAACCTTCACCGGCCTGCATCTCAGAAAGATATTTGCGCATCGCTTCTTTTTGATATTCACTATCTGCTCCCTTCAAAACCTGAATGGTTTTGTTTAACAGATCTTTCACAATGGTGCCATTATATTTATCTGCTAAGGCAATCGTCATTACCGCATTGGCTGCTGTCTGCTGTAGAGCCTGATCATCTAAGTATCTGCCTGCAAAGACAAGCGCATTAAAAGTCTTGGCCTGTTCTGTGCCTTTAAGAATTTGCTGTTGTTGAGAAGAAGTTCTGGCAACTTCCATTGCATTACGCAGCAATAATAACTTTTGATCAGCAGGACTGGCAGACATTCTGATAGAACGCAAATAACCTGAGATAGCCTTATCCAGATATTCAGCATTCTTTGTCGTACGGGCAATCTTAATCAACTCGGCAGCCGAACTGGCATCAACCCATGATGACAACGCATCCAATGCAGCTTTTTGGGTTTGTTCGTTGTCCATGTAGAATGCTTTTGAAACTGCATTTAATGATTTATCTCCACCTAAACTTGCGAGGATCCTGTAGAAAAGTGTTTTTTTATCTGCAGAGGCAGTAGTCATTTGCTGTAGCACGACATCCACTTGTGCCGAATTATCCTTCTTCCCTTTCAGTGCAGCAATAATGGCATCCTGAATAGCAGTCAGTTCTGATTGATCAGCAGTTTCACTCAACAGTTTAAAAAGCGTGGGGACATTGTCGCTGATAACCACCTGTTTTAAAGCAGCAAATGCAGCTTGTTTTACTTCCTGATTTTTATTTTTAAGCTGACTGTAAATCGTGTTTAACTGACTGTTAGCTGCGTATGATGCCAGTATATTGATCAGTGCTACCTGTACAGTTGGATTTGCTTTTGGGATGAAAGCTGCCACTTTCTCTGTGATCCCATCTCCTTTCATTCTACGAATGGCGCCTGAGACAGCAGTAATTGTTGTAGAATCACCTTTGCTCATCAGCGTGAGTAAATCATCTAATACATTGACCTGACCTATTTTTGTTGAAGCCTCAATAGCCGCTAGCTTAACTTCTGTGTTTTTACTTTTGAGTAACTTAAGTATGGCAGGCAATGACTCTTTAGCAGAACTTTCGCTAAACATATAGATGATATCTGCTTTGGTAGCGTCGTCAGATTGTCCTAATTTCTTTACCCAAAGCGCAGTTGTATTCGGTGTAATATAAGGAACCGCAAATCTTAATGCTGCTGCGCGATACTGACTGCTTTTATCGTTTACAGCATCCAAAAGGAGTGGGGTGCTCTTTTCCTGATTTACATCAACGAGTACCTTCAAAGCAGATGTCCTGACGTGTATCTGGTCTGCTGCAACCGCTTTTTCTATAAGCTGTTTAGCTACTTTGGAGGCAAGAACGCCATTCCCATCCTTGAGAAGCATTTCCGCATATCGTAGATTTGCTGCTGTAGCATTGGTGTTTTCAAACTTGTAGCCACTCTTTTCCAAAGCAGCTGTCATTACCTGTTCAGAAGATGGATCCGCAATATTAGCGAGTGCATATAATGACATTTTAATCAGGTCATTATCATCTCCTACAGCAAAAGCTTTGATTGCATTTACTGCTTCTTTGCAGCGACTATCACCTAATGCGGCAATAACTGCAAGTCGGGCAGTGCCATTAGCCGTTGCCAATGCATTTAACAATGCTTTTCTAGAAGCAGGTGAATTAACCTTCACCATAACCCTGGAAGCAGGATCGGCAAGCTCGGGATTCGTTAAATACCCTTGTACTCCGGGGATGACATCATCTTTGCCAACCAATGCCAGCTGGCTCATTAAAAATGATTTGTTCTCTTTATTTTGAAGTTTATCCAGTGCTTTGCAATATGCATTTACACACATTTTTCTAAGATCTTCCTGTCCTGTTTGGGTTACATAAGCAGAAAAACCCCCAATAGCATATTCCCGTAAAGCATTATTTCCAGTCCCTGGTGCAGTAAGTCCGCAAATCATGGTTAGATATCCTTCTTCACCCAATTGAGCGATTTCCTGCATATTCCTTTTTAATTGAGTAGCATCTCTGGCCGGTAATTGTGCAAGCAGATCGGCTATTTTGGTAGTGACTGTACGCTGGTCGTTTTTATCCTGGGCAAAAGCAATATTTTGTATCATCATTGTGGCAAGCAGGATAATGAATATTTTCTTTATCATTTTGGTATGAATAAAATATTTATCTTAATTGTTGGGTTAACTAAAATGTAAAAGGTGCTCTCATCACCGGATTTATCAACCTGTTTGCGCCTTCATCATCAATAAATTCTTGTTTTACAGGATCAAACTTTAAAGAGCGACCCAAACGTAATGCAATCATTCCAATGTTGACAATATTACAGGAGCGGTGTCCGTTTTCTTCGTTTAAAGCAAACTTCCGTCTGGTTTTAACGGATTCTACAAAGCTTGTCAGTTGGAATTCGGGATTAGGTAAAGCAGCAAGTTTCCTCTCCAAATCAGGAATATCCGACCTGAAACCGGCATACAGTTTACCCTTGGGCCCTTCTATATAAGCTGCATTCGTATCTTTTCCTTCACCATCTAAAATGATCTGACATCCATCTGCATAGGTATATGTTATCCTACGCCAGGTGCCAACCGCATCCGTATGCTGTTGCGGTGCGTCTATTTCAACCGAGATGGGACTGGTGTCATCTTTGCCTAGAAAATATTGAACCGGATCAAGATAATGTTGTCCCATATCACTCAATCCACCGCCATCATAATCCCAGTATCCGCGAAACGTTTGATGTACTCTATGTGGATTATAGGGTTTATATGGAGCAGGACCAAGCCATGCGTTATAATCAAGTTCAGCCGGAACCGGTTCAGGTGTTAGATTATCTTTTCCTACCCAATAAAACTTCCAGTCAAAACCGGTATGTTTACCCACCGTAACTTTTAGCGGCCATCCCAATAATCCACTATCGACCAATTTTTTAATGGGCTTAACAGTCGTCCCCATTCCATAAAAGTTATCTTTGAAGCGGAACCATGTGTTTAAGCGAAACATCCTTCCATGTTGTTGAATGGCTTCAATTACACGTTTCCCTTCCCCTATAGAATGGGTCATGGGTTTTTCGCACCATACATCTTTTCCTGCATTAGCCGCTGCAATAGACATTAAGCCATGCCAGTGTGGAGGCGTTGCAATATGTACAATGTCAACTTCAGGAAGCTTAATGAGCTCACGGTAATCGCTAAAGGTTTTAACCCCTTTATCCAACATAGATGCTGCCGATTCAAGATGCTTTCTGTCGACATCACAAATTGCAACTACCTGTGTTCCTTCATATCCAAAGTGGCCACATCCCATCGACCCTACACCTATGATTGCTTTCGTTAATTTATCGCTGGGTGCGATAAATCCATTTCCGCCAAGAACGTATCGTGGAACAATAGTAAATGCGGCAAGCCCTACTGCGGTTTTCTTGATAAAATCTCTTCTTGAGTTTTGTTGGTTAGGTTTCATGTGCTTTTTAGTGGAGTTATATTTTCTGAATAAAGAATAGTAAATATTCAATGATCGGATAGCAATTGAATTGTTGATACCAAATTTAAACGATAAAACAATAACTTTCTCTAAAAATATTATTTAGTTATTCGCATGAAGTGATTAAATTTAAAAACTATCGTATTTTTAATCAGATTACACACAAACAACCGAGGTGAAAAGAGAAGTAAATGCAATCATGACGTATGACAGAAAAGTAATTAAGATGAACGCAGAAAAAGCAGATGAAGTTAATAAAAATGTGTGTAATTAAATGGAATACAATTAATAAGTAAATAATTAAGAGGCATTATAAATGTTTGGAAAAGGGTGTGTGTATATTTGGACAACCTTTTTTTAGGATTAAAAAGTTAGTAGCTTTGTCATTCAATATAAAAACCCAAATAAGTAAATTATTTGTAATTTAAAAGTCATAACATGCAGAAATTGATGCTTTTGGGCGATGAAGCCATCGCCCAGGGAGCTATTGATGCCGGAATGAGTGGTATATACGCTTATCCCGGAACTCCCTCAACAGAAATTACCGAATATATCCTCCAGTCAAAAGACGCTAAAGAAAAAAAGATTCGTGCCGGTTGGTCTACCAATGAAAAAACTGCGGTAGAAGGCGCATTGGGAATGTCGTATGCCGGAAAGCGCGCGATGACATGTATGAAACATGTCGGTCTTAATGTAGCTGCCGATGCTTTTATCAATTCATCAATTACAGGTGTAAATGGAGGATTGATTGTCGTTTCGGCCGACGATCCTTCTATGCACTCCTCTCAAAATGAGCAGGACTCCCGTTTCTATGGCAACTTTGCGATGATTCCAATCCTGGAGCCTTCCAATCAACAAGAGGCCTACGATATGGTACATTATGGCTTTGACCTGTCAGAAAAATACAGCATTCCGGTAATGATGCGAATTACAACCCGTTTGGCTCATTCCAGAGCAGGCGTTATTCGCACAAAATCACACGAACAGAATGAGGTAAAGCTTCCTTCTAACCCGAACCAGTTTATATTGCTTCCCGGCAATGCCCGAAAACAGTATAAGACGCTCTTATCCAATCAGGCACTTTTCGAAATGGAAGCCGCTAATTCAGGTTTTAATCAATACATTGAAGGCACTGATAAAAAAATGGGGATCATTGCCTGTGGTATCTCTTTCAACTACCTCATGGAAAACTATGCAGACCGAGTGGTGCCTTATCCGGTACTGAGAATCGGTCAGTATCCTGTGCCGGTAGATCAGGTACGGCGATTATACAATGAATGCGATTCAGTGTTGGTGCTCGAAGAGGGCTATCCCTTAATCGAAGAGCTTTTACGCGGAATGCTGAACAATGGCAAAACCGTAAGAGGCCGTTTGGATGGAAGCCTTCCTCGCGATGGGGAACTCTCGCCAAACCTGGTAGCAAAAGCATTAGGTCACGAAGTGGCTAAAGAGGTTTCAGTTCCTTCGATTGTGGCAAATCGTCCACCTGCATTGTGCAAAGGATGTCCACATATCTTCTCCTACAACGCACTTAACGAAGCTATGGCAGAAGTAGGCAAGGGACGCGTATTTGCCGATATCGGTTGCTATACCCTCGGATTTATGGAGCCTTATCATGCCATTGATACCTGTGTAGATATGGGTGCCTCGATCACCATGGCGAAGGGTGCAGCTGATGCTGGGTTACTCCCTGCTATTGCCGTTATTGGCGATTCCACCTTTACCCATTCCGGTATGACCGGGTTGCTCGATGCAGTGGTTGATAACAGTCCGATTACTGTATTTATTCTCGACAATGAAACCACTGGGATGACCGGAGGGCAGGATTCAAACGGTCTTGGAAAGCTTGAGGCTATTTGCAGAGGACTGGGTGTCGATCCTGAGCATATCAGAGTAGTGAGTCCGATGCCGAAGAGCCACGACGAAAATGTCAGGATCATAAAAGAAGAGATTGCTTATCAGGGTGTTTCTGTCATTATCCCTCGTCGCGAATGTATCCAGACTGCCGCTCGTCGTCATAAAGCCGATGCCAAACTCAAAGGAAAAGAGGCCTAGTCTCATAGAGCTGTTTAATTGATTAACTGAAACCAAATCATGAAAAAAGACATCATATTAGGTGGCGTTGGGGGACAAGGTATCCTTTCGATAGCTGCCATCATCGGTACGGCTGCCGTTAAAGCCGGTCTATATTTGAAGCAGGCCGAAGTTCATGGAATGTCGCAGCGTGGAGGTGACGTTCAATCGAACCTCCGCATCTCCGATCAACCCATTGCTTCCGATCTCATTCCTGTTGGCAAAGCCGACATGATAATCTCGGTAGAACCGATGGAGGCACTACGTTATGTGCCCATGTTGGCTGCCGATGGCTGGATCATTACCAATACCACTCCATTTATTAATATCCCTGATTATCCATCCAAAGAAGAACTTCTCGAAGTTATTGCCAATCAGCCTCACCATATTATTTTAGATGCTGATGCCATTGCAAAAGAGTTAGGCTCCGCTAAAGCAGCTAATGTGGTTATTCTGGGTGCAGCCTCACCCTTTCTGGGCTTGAGTTACGAGCAGATCGAAGATGCTATCCGCATCACCTTTGGCCGTAAGGGCGATGAAGTGGTGAATCTGAATCTGGCCGCATTAAAGGCTGGTAGAGATGAAGCCGATCAACAAATGAGGTAATACCGGGGGATATCTTAGGGAATATTACCGGATATCCCTCATGTGAAGTAATGTCATCATATAGTCACTCCGATGCATATTCGTAGCTAAACCGTTCTCTATATACGGATAAGCAACGGGTTAGCATCGGAGAACCTATAAGAGGAGTACGGGTCAGAGGAGAGTCATCAGGTAATATTCCTTAGCTTAAAAAGCAGTATTCTTCCCATCAAGTACTGATGAAGTTGGGGATATTTAGACATCTCAGTTTCTTAAAAGCGTGCGAAATAATTTTTAAATAATATTCAAAAGGGGTACGAATCGTGTATGAATGGAAATCAGGAGACCAATTGAATTACTTTCGAACTTCTTGTGGAAGTTTACTTGATTTATTTTGAGAATAAATCATGTCCCGATTTTATTTAAAATTTCAAGCTGTGGTGTCTACTTTATCGGTCAATGATTTTGGCTTTTAAACTATAACTGTCTGCATTAGACGGTGTACCTATAGTGGCCTGATTTACTAAGATTTTAACTGTATTCATTAAAATTGGAGGCAAAGGTAACTATAGATTATTTAAATCGTTTGCTGAAAAAGATTTAGAACTTAACTATTACGAAGAACCTATTCGAACGTAATCGTTATTAAAAAATAAAACAAAATAGTAATATTGTCGTTTATATATTGTATATTTACATAATCATTGCAAAATAAGCAATCATAAAGCAGATATTTTGATTTATAAACAACATAAAGCCATGATACTTTCACTTAAAATAAAAAACTTCCTTTCGTTTAAAGATGAAGTAACATTTAGTTTTGAAGCTACCAAGGACAAAAGCCTTGAGAAATATCAGGTTGTTGAAGTTGCTCCAGGAGTTAGGATCTCAAAATTGGGTGTTGTTTATGGTGCGAATGCTTCAGGGAAAAGTAATCTGGTCATTGCTTTTGATTTTCTTCAAGTGTTCTGGTTTAATATTCCTAAGAGTAAGGATGATTTAATCGATTCAACTCCATTTTTACTGGATAATACCTCAAGAGATAATCTTTCTGAATTTGAATTAACATTTTATATCGAAGGGAAGAAATATATTTACTCGCTAAAAACGACGGTAGAAAAAGTGTATTCTGAAACTTTAATCTATTATCCGGGCATTAGGCCTGCTGAAATTTTTACTAGAACGTTAAATGATAATATTTCTGAAATACGGCTTAACCCAAAACTGAAAGTCAGTGCAGCTGCAAAGGAAGAAATTGAGGTTAAATGTTTAACCAATATGTCTGTTTTTGCAGCTTATAATAAGGTAAATGTTCAACTGGCTGAAATGGATGTCGTTATTTCATTTATAAAGAAGCAGTTGTTGCGTTCTGTAAAGCCCACTACAGCAATAGTGGATTATGTCAAAGCCGTACTCTTTAACGATAATTCCAGAAAGCCTTATATTCTTGATTTCTTAAACAAGGCTGATTTTAACATTACGGATGTGGATATTCAGGCATACAAGGATGTTCTTAGTGAATCGGTTGTAGCTGATCTTAAAGCTGATTATAATATTCCAGATTCTTTTATCGATAAGATTGAAAAAGAGCGTTTTCTCCAAATTCAAACTGCTTTTTTCGTTCACAAGGTAATTGATAAAGAAGGTAAAGAATCACTCTTTATGCTTCCTGAAGGTTTACAGTCAAGTGGGACGCTAAGAATAATGGGGTTGGCAGGGGTTTTAAGTAGAGTTATTAATCAAAACGCGTTTGTTGCTATTGATGAAATTGAATCTTCTCTTCATCCGAAACTGATAGAATTCTTTATTGAAAGTTTTTTGAAGCAATCAAAAACAGCTCAACTTCTTCTTACAACCCATTACGATGGGTTACTGGAAGAGGAAGATCTGCTTCGAAATGATAATATCTGGTTTACCAACAAGCGAAAAGATGGTTCTACTGAATTGTATTCGTTAAGCGATTTTAAAGGGGTAAATCGAATTACTTCGCTTCAGAAAGCATATAAATATGGTAAATTTGGGGCTATCCCCAATATATAATCATAGATCATGGCTGGAAGAAAACAAGATTTGATCGATTCAGTTCCTGCAATTCATATCGTAGGCGAAGGGGATACAGAACAATATTATTTTAAGAATCTAAAAAGAGTATTTGGTTTTAGATGCTCTGTTTACCCAAGGTTTTGTAAGACTACGAGTATTGATAAAATTTCAAAAAAGATAAAAGAATTATTAAGCGCAGGCGTTGTTGTTATTTGAGTGTTTGATGCTGATGTTGCTAAGCGGGTTCCAAAAGAAAACGTAAAGCTTAAAACCCTTCGTAATAGATACAGAAGAAATAAGAATGTGATTTTCTGTGATAGTCTACCCTCGATTGAATATTGGTTTTTGATTCATTTTAAAGATACTTGTCCGACTGGTTTATCCTCAAAGGATGCCGAACGCGAACTAAAGAAATTCATCGCTAACTATGAAAAATCGGCAGACTTTCTGGATGACGAAAAATGGATTAAAGAAATGTCATTGGATAATAATGGTTTAGAAAAAGCAATGCAACGTGCTCAGAAATATAGTTCGGGCGAAGCATCATACTCAAATATCCATTTGGCGATTACTGAATTAAAGAAGACCATTAAATGAAAAATGTTATAACACACATAATATACAATTTAATGATATCGTCAAAGCAATTTATAATTTCCTCTTGAAGATAGATTGGAATTGCAGTGTCTGTTAAAACACAATATTATTGAATCGCGTAGAAGTGAGATTGCATCAAACTACAAAAAGGTACAAGTGGATTGTAAATCAGAAAACCCTGAATTTTTTTCAAATATTCTGGCATTGAAAAAGAGACACTGATAGAAATTTATTTTAATCTAAATCCTTCTTTTTCTTCTTCTCATAGAAATTCATCCCTCTCATATATTCGTAAACCTTGCTGGGAAGAAAGTAATCCATGTTCTTTTCGTCCTGAATGCCTTTGCGGATAAAACTGGCCGAGATCTCGACCATGGGGGCAGCGATATACTTGATTTTGGGATGGTCTTTCCATTGTCCGGGGTCGTAGCCGGGGCGGGGATAGATGTATAGCTCGTACTGTTCGAGGATCTGTTCGTAGTTCTTCCATTTGTGAAAGCTGGGGAGGATATCGGTGCCACAGATCAAAACAAAATGGTTGTCAGGATATTCTTCTGCCAGATAGGTCAACGTGCGAATGGTATATGAGGGCTGGGGAAGCTTCATCTCTATATCGCAGACCTTTAAATTGGGATGCTCTTCAGTAGCGAGACGCACCAACGTCAGTCGGTGAACGTTTGAAAGCAGGCTCTTCTTCTCTTTGAGCGGGTTGTGTGGCGATACCACAAACCATACTTCGTCCAGATCCGTAAACCCAGCCATGTAATTTGCTACAATTAAATGGCCGGTGTGGATGGGGTTGAACGACCCGAAGAATAATCCTATCTTCTTGCTGCTACCCTTCATGGTTGCTATTATTTAATAAACGAAGAGATTACATCATAGATCTCGGGCGTAGACCGATCGAGATTGTCATTCAATAGTTGATAGTCGAATTTATCGGCAAAGGTGAGTTCCCATTGTGCTTTGCTCAATCGCTTTGCCAAACTCTCAGGGGTT
>JAHEYR010000013.1 GCA_023251485.1 Bacteroidales bacterium | reverse complement strand
CTGATTTGATTCTGCGTGTAGCTTCATAGCCATCAATACCCGGAAGGTTGATATCCATAAACACCATACCGATATCCGGATAGTTCAAACAAAAATCTACTGCTGCATTTCCATCGGTAATCCAATGAATATTGACTTGTGTTGATTTGAGTACGGCCACGATATATTGATAATTCGACTCCACATCTTCTACTACCAATATATGTTTACCACTTAAATCGATCTGCGGACGTGCCTTAATTTTCACTCCTGACGCCAATTCAGGACCAGGCTTTACAATTGGCAAGATAATCCGGAAGAGAGAACCTTTGCCTTCTTGAGATTCCAGCATGATCTGACCATTCATTAAATTGACCAAATGCTTCACAATGGTAAGGCCAATACCGGCACCTCCAAATTTTCGTGTCAACGAGTTATCGGCTTGTCGGAAAGGCTCAAAGATATTTTTTTGCTGCGACAGCGGAATTCCTATTCCGGTATCTTGTACAAAAAACTCTATCTGATGATTTTTATTTAATTTATATCCAAAATCGACACTTCCTTCATCCGTAAATTTAAGTCCGTTTCCAACCAGAATAGAAAGAAGTTGTTTTAACCGAACCTGATCATTGAAAAGCATATACTCTTCGTCAGAACCTGCTGAAGAGATATTTATCGAAACGTTCGTTTTCTGTGCATTGCTTTTCTCAAAATCTTCTAATAGTTCAAGTAATAACCGGTTTACACCAAAATATTTTGGTTCTAATGTAATCTCACCTGCTTCCAAACGGGCGACCTCTATAATATTATCAATAATCTTTAATAAGAGGCCTGCATTTGAGTTTATAAGACCAATATATTCTTCAGTCTCTTCCTTACTTATATCTATGTCGTTTAAAAGAGTGGAAAACCCTATAATCGCATTCATGGGTGTTCTTACCTCATGCGACATATTCGTAAGAAACGAGGTTTTTAATTTATCGCTTTGGATAGCGCGTTCTTTCGCATTTAGTAATTCAATTTCAGCTTTCTTGCGTTCAATTGAGATCCTTATTTGATTGGAAATAAATTTCAACAATTCTAAATCGTCAAGTGTGAAAGCATCTCTATTTTCATAGTCTTGTACTACTAATGCACCAATGACAGACGATTCAGATCGCAAGGGTACTCCCATCCAAGCTTGCGCCGGAACCCCTCGCCGATCAATAACCCCCTCCTCGACCATCTGCTCAATATCTTCGTATTTTAATAATATTGCTTCATTTCTTGAGAAGACATATCGTGTAAGCGTTTTTCCAGCGGGAATCACCGGGATTTTCTCTTCCACCTGATCTTGTTGAAAAGGCAGTTGAAACTCATCATTTACAGAGTCGTATATCGCAATAAACAGATTAGTAGCATTGATTAATCTATTCAATTCGGCATTAATAACTTTATATAATTCAAATAAATCTTGCGCCGGTCCTACGGCATTGGCTATATTAACAGCAACCTGTTGTGCCAGAACGCCTCTTTTCAAAATCAGGTTTGACTCTGTTGCTTCTAATTGAAAAGCATGATCATCAACATAAAGATGGATATTCTCTTGTCCTATAGATTTTAGCGTAGAAATTATTTTTTGCTGCTCGGTAGCATCATCTCCTATGAGTATGATCTTCATAGTTACCTATGTTTAAATAAAGTGATAAAGTTAAGCTATTCCTTTTTATCTACAACCATATCCAAAGGATTAAATTGAATACGATAAAAGTTACCCTCACCTTGAATAACTTCTGCTCCAAACTTCAAACTTAATAGATTGCATCCTTTCCTAACTATACTTAAACCAATACCCGATTGTTCATTTTCCTCAAAAAATCCGAACTCTCCATTTTCAGAATTCAGAAGCTCCAATATACGGGGTGAAAGCGGTTTCACATTAGAATGCAGCACAAGCATAACTCCATCCTTTCCATTTTGAGAATATATATGAATGATGGGCCTTACATCTTGTTCGGCATTATCAAGGTTATATAGAATCAGATGATGAACAATCTGATAGAGGATAGGCCTGCTTGAAAACACTTTTGCTAACTTGTCGTCAACAATAATACTTGCATTTCGAAAATCAATTAGCTTTCTGTAATCATTTAAAACCTGATTAACGACAACCGACAGATCGAATTCAGTCATTTCAAACTCTGTAGTACCTAACCGATGATATTGAAAAAGATCAATCATAATCTTTTCAATGTTATCTGCAGAATACACGATATTATCACAATAACTTTGACCATATTCACCCAGACTACTCGCACAATTTTTAACAAGGCCATCGGTTAACGCAATAATGCTAAGGAAAGGAACCCGAATGCTCCTTGTTAAATTGTGGGTAAAGTGATCAAATTCGAATTTCAGATCGGATAGTTGCCGTTCTAAGAATTGATTCCGTTCTGTAAGCTTCTCTACTAATACCCTAAGCGCCTCTTCATTTGTAACCGAACCTTTCAAATTATCCACTATTGAGAGATTTATATCAATTGATCCATAAAGACTTATTTGAGAATATGACACAAAGCTTATAGACCTTAATAATCCTGATCACACATGTCATTTACTTTTGTTACCCAAATTCTCTTTATTCTCACAAATATAAATAAACCAATTTATAAAAAGCAAGTTTTTCAACATTTTTTTAAATAAACTGTTTATAACTGCCAATTTACTAAATTTCAATTCTGTTCGAAAATAATCAAGGCTTAAGTTGTAGAAAAGACAATGAAACGAGCATGCTTTCCAAACACAAACACTGTTGTAAATTTAATATGTGAGTTCCATCCGCCCTATCAAAACAAATCATTTACGGATGAAATAATATTTATTTCAAGTAAAAAAGAGCATAAAAAGAGCCAAAAAAAATCTCTAAACAGCATTGGATCAGGTTTGATAAAAAATCAGTAATTTTGCAGCCCATGAATAAGAAAAAAATAGCCTTTCATACTTTTGGATGTAAGTTAAACTTCTCTGAAACCTCTTCTATCGCAAAACAGTTTCCTGAAGATGAATTCGAAACTGTTGATTTTAAAGAATCTGCAGATATTTATGTCATCCATACCTGTTCGGTTACAGCCATAGCTGAAAAAAAATGCCGTGCAGCTATTCGACAAGCAGCTCGCCGTAACCCTAATGCAGCTATCAGCGTGATGGGCTGCTATTCACAGCTTAAACCTGATGAGTTAGCTCATATGGATGGTGTAAAATGGGTGCTGGGTAATGCTGAGAAGTTCAAACTTGCTGATATTATTAAAAATGAGTGTTTCGATGAAACGAATCAGGTAGTCGATCAGTCTGAAATCGCATCATCAACAACCTTTGTGTCATCCTATTCTATTGATGATCGCACCCGGTCTTTCCTAAAAGTACAAGATGGTTGTGATTATGCTTGTACCTATTGTACGATTCCTTTTGCACGAGGCAGAAGCCGCAGCGACACCGTCAATGGTACTATCGAAAAAGCGAAGCTTATTGCAGCCACCAACGTTAGAGAAGTTGTTTTAACAGGTGTAAATATCGGTGACTTTGGAAGACATCAGAATGAGTCGTTTTTTGATTTAGTCAAAGCATTGGATGAAGTAGAAGGCATTGACAGATATCGCATTTCATCTATTGAGCCGAATCTGTTGACCGATCAAATCATGCAATTTGTCTCGACATCAAAGCGATTTACACCCCATTTTCATATTCCTCTTCAGGCAGGATCAGACAAGATACTAAGTCTCATGCGCCGAAGATATGCCCGTTCTCTCTTTGAAGAACGGATCAACCGAATCAAAGAGATAATGCCCCACGCCTGTATTGCAGCCGATGTCATTGTTGGTTTCCCCGGTGAAACAGAAGAGAACTTTCTGGATGAATATCGTTTCATTGAGCGTCTCGACATTTCATATCTTCATGTTTTCACCTATTCGTCACGTCCAGGTACTAAAGCTGCGGAAATGGGTGGACATCTTTCAAATCATGTGAAAGAAGAGAGAAGCCGAAAGCTACATCTCTTGTCGGATGAAAAGAAAGAGAGCTTTTATCAGTCTAATATTGGAAGAACTGTTAATGTATTATGGGAATCTGATGTAGACAAAGGCATGATGTCGGGCTTCTCAGAAAATTATATCAGAGTAAAAACACCTCATCGCCCTTATCTGGTAAACCAAATAACTGCTGTAACGCTCGATCATATCGATGAAGACGGGCTGTTTATTGTTTCATTGAATAGTTAAACGATTTCAAAAAGAACCGGTTAATAATAACCGATAGCAAACAATATAAAAAAGTATATCATGGAATATCAACCTTTGTGTAATGAATTGATCAACATCTGTAAAAATGCAGGACAATTTATTCGTGAACAGCTCAATCTGATTACGGAAAACGACATACAACAAAAAGGGAGTCACGATTTTGTAACCTTTGTCGATAAAACAGCCGAGGAAATGTTAGTTCGCGACCTGCATAATCTATTGCCTGAAGCAGGTTTCATTACCGAAGAAAAGACTTCTACCGTTGTAGGTGAACGTTACAGTTGGATTATTGACCCGTTAGATGGCACAACCAATTTTCTTCACCGCCTTCCTTGTTTTTGTGTTAGTGTAGCATTGGTTGATGGCAATGAGCCCATTATTGGAGTAGTTTATGAAATAAACCAAGATGAATGTTTTCATGCGACCAAAGGGGGCGGAGCATTTGTAAATGGAAATCCAATTAAGGTATCTTCACAAAGCAATCTGGATAGAGCACTTATTGCTACCGGATTTCCTTATACCGATTTTACGCTGCTTCCACAATATATGCAGCTGTTTGAATATTTTATCAAAAAATCATCAGGTGTCAGAAGAATAGGTAGTGCTGCTGCCGACTTGGCTTATGTCGCCTGTGGTCGATTTGAATTTTTCTTCGAATATGGATTAAATCCATGGGATGTAGCAGCAGGAATCCTTCTAGTGACAGAAGCAGGAGGTGTCGTTACTGATTTTGAGGGAGGCACAAACTATCTCTTTGGACGCAGACTGCTTGCTTCAAATGGAAAAGTGACTGCTGAGTGTCTGCACCTTGTAAAACAGCATTTTAACAATTAATAAATTTTTAGGCTATGTATGTCCCTCTCTGTACGTTCTATGATGGGAAATCAGCTTCAGGATATGGAGCTGATTCTGAATTTTCAACATCCGGGATTGCGATTCAATATACGTCATCAGATGGAGAGAAACAAGTTATCAATATTAACTACCAAGCTATAACGGCGGTATACATTAAGCCTGGCAAGAAATTACTGATTGTATTTTATAACTCTACTTATCAATACCTTGAAGTAAAAGACGTTCCACAGGTTATCTCTATCTTAAAAATGACCGGACACTCCCCTACCTATCATTCTATCAATGATTTCATTGGCTCGGATAAGGGCAAGGTTATTACTATTATCGGAGGAGCTATCGCCATAGTTTTAGCCCTATACTTTTATATTATTCCGTTCGCAGCCGATACTTTCGCACAAAAGCTTCCAATAGAATACGAGGTAGATCTTGGCAACAAAATATATAACCAGCTGATTAGGCAGGATAGTATAGACACCCTAAAGACAAATCTCGTCAAACAATTTGCCAAAGAGATAAATTTCGACACCGACTATCATCTCGAAATCACGGTAGTGCACAACAAAGAACTGAATGCCTTTGCCACACCAGGTGGACATATTCTGGTTTACGATGGCTTATTAAATAAATTAGATACTCCTGAAGAGCTAACCGGATTATTAGCGCATGAAGCTACGCATGTCCGCGAACGTCATTCATTAAGAGCGATGGCCAGCGATCTGTCGCGGTCTATCTTTCTCTCAGTCATTCTGCACGATAGAAGTGGGATTTCTTCCGTATTAGTTCAAAATGCCGATATGCTCAACTCTCTCCGCTATTCAAGAGACATGGAACGTATTGCCGATAAAGGAGCTGTTGAAACAATGGTACGAAATAATATCGACCCTCATGGAATGATTCAGTTGCTAGATCTATTAAAAAAGCAAGAAAAAACCGGTGAATCATACACCTATCTAAGTACGCATCCTGCCACACAAGAGAGAATTTCTGATGTAAAAGACATTATTCAGGATAATCAGTTCAGAGTTAAAGACAATCCAAAACGCAACAGTGCATGGAACGAACTGAAAATAAGCATCTCTAAAAAATAAATAGCCGCACATCATTAAGCTTCCACGACTCAAAAGAAATATTATCTTTATTTTTTCAAATTGTGATGGAATGATGTTGGTACGCTTTAAATTTTTTCCCTCTTTTATCTTTATCAGTCTATTTATTTTTTCAGCAACAAGCTGTCAAAAAGAGGCCGCGTTAAAGCTTCCCAGTGTTACAACGAGTGTTATTTCAACCAAAACGACAATAAGCGCAGTCTGTGGAGGAACGGTAACTTCGAATGGTGGTCCTCCGGTAGCAAAACGAGGCGTCTGCTGGAGCACCAACAAAACGCCAATATACACGAATAGTAAGACAATTGACGGAAAGGGTGATGGAACATTTACAAGTACCATCACCGGACTAAAGCCCAACACCACCTATTACGTTCGTGCCTATGCTATTAATACAGGTGGCACAGCATATGGAAATGTCGTTTCATTTAACACTTCGACCGGAGCGCAATGGACAAATTACACCACCGCCGATGGGTTAATCAATAACTTTGTTAACGTGATCACGATAGACCTGCAAGGGAATAAGTGGTTTGCTACAAATGGAGGAGCCTCCAGTTTTGATGGGACGAACTGGACATCCTATGGCACGCCAGCTTATCCGTTGGCAAGTAATTACATTATTTCGATGGCAATCGATTTGCAGAATAATAAATGGTTTGGGACCAACAGTGGTATCACCAAGTTCGACGGAACCAACTGGACTACCATTAAATCAACAGCTTCCGGGTTACAAAACGACAATATTCTGGCTGTTTACGTTGACTTACAAAACAACAAGTGGTTTGGAACAAACGGCGGAGGGGTTTCTAAATTTGATGGAATAAACTGGACTACTTATACAGCTTCTAACAATGGTTTGGCCAATAGCTTTGTCTGTTCTATCGCTGTTGACTTACAGGGCTTCAGATGGTTTGGGACTCATTCTGGTGTATCAAAGTTTGATGGAACAAGTTGGACGACCTATCTGGATAGCTATGGATACACGAAAGCAATTGCGATTGATTTACAAGGAAATAGATGGTTCGGTACGAATGGCGTTGGAATGATTTCAAAATATGATGGTTCATCATGGACCAACTACACCAAACCCAATAGTACGACTTCGGGTGGAATTACAGCCATAGCAGTTGATGCTCAAGGCAATAAATGGTTTGGTACAGAGGCTGGTGGCGTGCTTGAATTTGATGGCACGAACTGGACGAGTTACAATACTACAAATAGTGGAATTATCAGCGATAAAGTAAATGCGATAGCCATTGATGTACAAGGCAATAAATGGTTCGGTACAGATAAGGGTGTTTCTAAATTAAAAGATCAATAATCTTTTTTGTGGCTTCGATTGAAGAGATACATCGCGCTGACACTCCCTTTTTCACATGCTGATGATCAGCTGATACTCGAAGGGTTATCCTAACCTGATCCTATTCTGATTCTATTCTCACCCTATTCTGATTCTAACGCATGAATTGGGTTAGTTTAGAATCAGGAAAGGAGAATAAAAGGGTAATTTTAACCTCAGGCATATAGTATCGCTTCTTAATCTCATCATCATCCGGGAGAGATCAAAGAAGGATATATTCAGGAATCAGTCTGAAAATCTGGAAGGCGAGTTTGTTGTCGTGCTCCCTCCGACGCCGTCATTTCTTTCGATCAATTTATTTTAGAATGAGCAATACTCCACTACGATTCGGTCTTGTTCCTATTCAGCTTTATCCTCATTCCTCATCACAAACTTTTCAAGCTAGATTCCAATCAATAGGAGATAATCCCTGGTTTATCAAAATCTCGTTAGTCTTTGAGAAATGTTTACATCCAAAAAAGCCATTGTAGGCTGATAATGGAGATGGATGTGCCGACTTCAAAACATAATGCTTACTGGTATCTATCAGACTTTCTTTTGCCTTGGCATAATTACCCCAAAGTATAAATATAATTCCTTTCCGCTGTTTAGACAATTCGCTAATCACCCGATCTGTAAATGACTCCCATCCTTTTTTTTGATGAGAACCGGCTTGATTGGCTCGAACTGTTAGCGTTGCATTTAACAAGAGGACACCTTGGTCAGCCCACTTTTCAAGGTTGCCATGAGCTGGTATAGTCATTCCAATATCCTGTTGCAGTTCTTTAAAGATATTCTTCAATGATGGTGGCGGTTCAACACCAGAAGGGACAGAAAAGCATAATCCATGTGCCTGACCAGGCCCGTGATATGGGTCTTGCCCAAGAATCACTACCTTCACTTTATCAAAAGGGGTATGATTAAATGCTGAAAAGATCAACGAACCAGGAGGATATAGCGTATAATTTCTTTTCTCTATTTGCAAAAAGACCTTAAGATCAGCAAAATAATCGCTTTGAAACTCGCTGAGCAATGCGTTTTTCCAGCTCTCTTCAATCTGGGGGTTAATAGATGTATTCATTTCTATCGAAAATACGTTTACTTTGTTAGGAAAAATAAAATCAGCGCTTATCTTTGTTAGGCGGTTTGAATAACCAAAATTACCGTATTTTTTTTAATACTTCGATGCTATGCTCAATAGAAAAATTGTAACGCTGGCGCTTTTGCTGACAACTGTTCTTTTTACAGGGATGGGATTCTCTCAAATAAAAGTTGAACAAGACACGGTTGGCAACTCATTGTTACTCACACGCGAACACAGTTTTTATGGTATGTTGCACTCTAATGGATGGGGCTTTGGTTACAGAAGGAGTTTGAATGATGATTTTTTCAAGAAGAAGATGTTTGAAGCTGAGTTTCTGGAGATGTGTTCTCCCAAGCAAACGAAGTCTGTCAATCCTTACTTTTCTGATGCCAGACCATACTATTACGGAAAATTAAACGCATGTTACATCATTAGAAGTGGAATCGGTTATCAGAATTTAATGAATCAAAAGCCCTATTGGGGAGGAATCGAAGTAAGATATTTCTATTATGTGGGAGCAGAAGTAGCGCTGGCAAAACCAATTTATCTTCGTATCATACAAGACGCCACCACCGGTCCGGTAGTTGATTACACGATCACAACTGAACGTTATAATCCAGATGTCCATGATATTGAAAATATTTATGGAAGAGCATCATTCTTTAAAGGAATCAATCAAATAAAGCCCTACCCCGGGCTATATGGCAAGTTTGGTTTTAACTTCGAATATGGCAAATACAACACAAAAGTAGTAGCTTTAGAAGCCGGCGTTGTTGTTGATTATCATCCAAAAGCTGTTCCTATCATGGCTTATACGAAGAATCAGAATCTATTAACCACTGTCTATATTGCCTTTCACTTTGGTAAACGCTATAATTAATTCAACCCAAATATTGAAACATGAAAACACCTACTCAACTTCTCAGTTTACTTTTACTGATTACCTTATGGATGCCTTTACAGGCTCAAGATCAGGAAAAAGGGTTTAAGTTTACAACCATTACCGATATTAAGACTACGCCTGTAAAAGATCAATTTAAATCAGGAACCTGTTGGAGTTTTGCAACGACTTCATTTGTTGAAACAGAACTCATTCGTATGAATAAAGGTGAGTTTATATTGTCACCGATTTATTTTGTACGCTATGCATATGAAAGCAAAGCTGACAAATATGTTCGGAGAAATGGAACCGCCAATTTTGGTGAAGGTGGACAAGCACATGATGTATTCAATGTCATTCGCGAACACGGCTTTGTACCAGAAGATGTCTATACTGGTTTTGCTGCCGAAAACAACCATATTCATGGCGAACTTGATGCTGAATTAAAAGCATACATTGATGTTGTTAAAGCAAAGAAAAATGGGTCTATTTCTGAAGTATGGAAGAACACATTTAATGCAATGCTCGATATTTATTTAGGAAAACTTCCGACCACATTTTCTGTAAATAATAACAAGAAAGTGGATCCGATTTCTTTCACAAAATCAACAGGGTTTAATCCTGATGATTATGTTGAGATCACATCATATTCGCATGTTCCGTTCTATCGTCAGGTAATGATTGATATTCCTGATAACTGGTCACAAGATCGTTATTATAACCTACCTATTGATGAGATGATGGAGGTAATAAAGTCAGCCTTAAAGAATGGTTATTCTGTTTGCTGGGATGGTGATGTTAGCGATAAAGGGTTTTCACATTCTAACGGATTAGCTATTGCTCCCGAAAAAGATATCAATTCGATGGAAGGAACAGAAAGAGCACGCTGGGAAAAGTTAAGCGAAAAAGAACGTATGTCGCAGTTATTTTCATTCACCAGTCCTGTTCCAGAGAAGAAAGTGACGCAAGAGATGCGTCAAAAGGCTTTCGACACACAGCAAACAACCGATGACCATTTAATGCACTTTACAGGAATGGTTAGTGACCAAAATGGGACTATCTATTTTAAAACCAAGAATTCATGGAATAGCAACAGCAATAAGTTGGGTGGATATTTAAATATGAGTGAAGCATACACCAGAATCAACACAATTGCAATAATGGTACACAAAAATGCCATTCCGAAGGAAATAGCAAAAAAACTTGGACTATAATTGATCATATTAAATATAAATACCCCGTCAAGAAGAAAAGTATCTTAATCCTGACGGGGTATTTGTTTATACAAAACACTTACTGCCAGTAGGTCAAGGGCATTTAACATCTTTTAGTTTTTCATTTAACATTTTTTAACAGGCTGAAAGCCAAGTATACTCACGCCTCCTGCTATTTTTGTACCACTAAACGAGAATGATTATGATCGAAACAGACATCAAGGAACTAAATGAACGCATCCAGCGCGAAAGTGCCTTTGTCGATATGATCTCCATGGAAATGGGGAAAGTGATCGTTGGGCAGAAACATATGGTTGAACGCCTACTGATCGGATTATTGTCAAACGGACACATCTTACTTGAAGGTGTACCCGGATTAGCAAAGACATTGGCCATTAAGTCGCTGGCTGGAATTATAGACGCTAAATTCAGCCGTATTCAGTTTACACCCGATCTGTTACCCGCTGACCTTATCGGTACGCTGATATACAGTCAGAAGCGTGAGGAATTTGAAGTACGTCAGGGACCTATTTTTGCAAATTTTGTTTTGGCAGACGAAATAAACCGTTCACCAGCAAAGGTTCAGAGTGCATTGCTCGAAGCCATGCAAGAACGGCAAGTCACCATAGGAGGCCAAACCTTCAAGCTTCCTGAACCATTTTTGGTACTGGCAACACAAAACCCGATAGAACAAGAGGGAACGTATCCACTACCTGAAGCTCAGGTCGACCGTTTTATGCTGAAAGTGATTATCAAATATCCTCAAAAAGAAGAGGAGAAGAAGATTCTTCGCCAAAACATAGCTCAAACGTTTCCATCTACCCGCCCGCTTATCTCGCCACAAGATATTTTGAAAGCCAAAGAGGTAACCCGCGCAGTATATCTTGATGAGAAAATCGAAAATTATATTACCGATATTGTTTTTGCAAGTCGTTTCCCTGAAGACTACAAACTGGGGAAATATCGTAGCATGATTAGCTACGGCGCTTCACCACGTGCAAGTATCAACCTTGCGCTTGCTTCAAAAGCGTACGCATTCATCAAACGTCGTGGTTATGTTATTCCAGAAGATGTACGTGCTATTGCTCATGATGTCTTGCGCCATCGTATCGGTTTAAGTTACGAAGCAGAAGCAGAAAATATTTCTTCGGAGGATATCATCAATGAGATCCTCAACATGGTTGAAGTACCCTAGTCTACAGATGGAAACTACTGATATACTAAAGAAGGTTCGCAAGATCGAAATAAAGACGCGTGGATTGTCGCGCCAGATTTTCTCGGGACAATACCATAGTGCGTTTAAAGGTAAAGGTATGGCCTTTAGTGAGGTTCGTGAATATCAATATGGCGACGACATTCGCAATATTGATTGGAACGTTACTGCTCGCTTTAGCCATCCTTTTGTAAAAGTTTTCGAAGAAGAACGCGAACTGACAGTGATGTTGCTGATCGACGTTAGTGGTTCTAATTTTTTTGGCACCCGTTCCAAATTAAAAGAAGAGCAAATGACCGAGATCGCTGCAGTACTTGCCTTTTCTGCCATTAATAATAATGACAAAGTGGGGGTGATTTTCTTTAGTGATAAGGTAGAGAAATTTATTCCACCAAAGAAAGGATCGTCGCATATTCTACGCATAATCCGCGAGTTAATTGATTTCAAACCCGAAAGTAATAAAACCGATATCAGTGTAGCATTACGTTATCTAACCAATGCTATTAAAAAGAGATGTACAACTTTTGTGATATCAGACTTTATAGATAAAGGATTTGAAACGGCATTGCGCATTGCAGGTAATAAACACGACCTGGTGGCTCTCAGAATCTATGATCATCGCGAGACGGAACTGGCCGATGTAGGAATGGTAAAGCTATTGGATAACGAAACCGGCGAACAGGTTTGGGTAGATACCGCGAGGAAGTCTATTCGTGATGCCTATAAAAACTGGTGGACTGAAACCGATCAACAGATTACTACCCTCTTTAATAAAACCGGTACTGATTTTGCCAACATTGCTACTGATCAGGATTATGTAAGGCCACTTGGCAATCTGTTCAAAAGGCGTGAAATGCGGAAATAGTGTTGTTTAAACCATACTAAGTCTATGATTCGCTCTATTAATATATTGTTGCTGCTGTTTGCGGTATTATTTTCCTTTGAAGGAGTTGCTCAACAGAATAAATCTGTAGAAAAGGCGGTTGTAAAAGCCGACACCTTGCGCAGGTCTATTGGACAACAAGTGGTTTTAACCATCCATGTACAGGTTCCTTCCACTAAAAAACTGCTATGGCCTTCTATTCCTGATTCATTGGGTAAGCTGGAGGTAGTAAAAAGAGGAGCTATCGATACCTTAAAAGGAAGTGAGAAAAACTGGAAACAATATAGTCAGAAACTTACTGTTACCTCTTTTGATACCGGATATATTGCATTTCCCAAACTTCCATTCAGAACGGGAGTAGGAAAAGATACCAGTATGATTGTATCAGATTCTGTGATTTTGCAATATACGACAGTAGCAGTTGATACTACAAAAGCTATAAAGGATATAAAAGATGTAATGCATGCTCCTTTAACCGGGGGTGAAGTATTACCCTGGATTTTTGGTGTTATGGCATTAGGGGCTATCGCTGTTATTGCTTATACGGTCTATTTGAGAAAAAAGAGTAAGAAACCACTTATTCTTTTTAAACCGAAACCTGAAGTCCCGGCACATGTCAAAGCGCTCGAGGCTTTAGATCATCTTAAAGAAGAATCGCTCTGGAAAAAAGGAAGATATAAAGAATTTTATACCGGACTTACTGATATTCTGAGAGAATATTTAGGACAACGGTTTGGTGTGATGGCTCAGGAAATGACTTCTGATGAGATATTGGAAGCCATGACAAGATTATCATTACAAGAACGCTCCATAAACAAACTCAGATCATTATTCTTTACTGCCGACATGGTGAAATTTGCTAAGGGTGTACCTGAAACAAATGAGAATGAAGAAAATATGGGAACGGCTTATGATTTTGTTGAAACGACAAAACCGGTACCTGTTGAAGAGAAGGCTGAGAAGAAGCCTACTGAAGCAGAACCAACCAATCCTAAATCACTGACGAATTAAAGTACTGAACATGTTTAACCATATTCTATTTGCTTCGACCGAATATTTTTACTTATTGTTGCTAATACCCCCTATCATTGTTTGGTATGTGCTACGATTTCGTAAAAGCCAGCCCTCATTACGGGTTTCGAGTACGTCGCCCTTTGCCAAAGTAAGCAGAGGTAGTAAAACATGGCTATACCATGGACTTTTTGCCTTAAGAATGATTGCACTGGTTTTGCTAATCATTGCATTGGCTCGGCCACAAAGCACTTCAAACCATCGGGATATCAGCGTTGAAGGCATCGATATTGTAATGGCAATGGATATCTCTGGCAGTATGTTGGCACAAGATTTCACGCCCAACCGTATTGAAGCAGCCAAAGAGGTTGGAATCGACTTTATTAATGGTCGTCCCACCGATCGTATTGGATTGGTTGTATTTAGTGGTGAGAGTTTTACCCAGTGTCCATTGACTACCGACCACGTTGTTTTGACAAACCTATATAAGGAGCTTCAAAGTGGAATGATTGAAGATGGAACGGCTCTGGGTGATGGACTGGCAACTGCTGTCAACCGGTTGAAAGAGAGTAAAGCTATCAGCAAAGTAATTATCCTTTTAACAGATGGTGTAAATAACATGGGGTCAGTAGATCCTGTGTCAGCTGCAGAAATAGCCAAGCTTTATGGTGTCAGGGTTTATACCATTGGTGTAGGCACACAAGGCTATGCTCCCATCCCTGTTCAGACTCCTTTCGGGACACAAATCCAGAATATGGAGGTACAGATAGATGAGCCCTTGTTAAAACGAATTGCCGATATGACCGGAGCTAAATATTTCAGAGCCGTCAATAAAGACGCACTATCTAATATTTATAAAGAAATCGACAGAATGGAGAAATCTAAAGTCGATGTTACTGAATTCAGAAAAAAGAGTGAGGAGTTTATGCCTTGGGCTCTTGCAGGTTTGATTTTACTGATTACCGAACTTCTTTTGAGATACTCAGTTTTCAGAAGGTTACCTTAATTTAATGATTGGTTATGCTTAGATTTGAACATCCATATTACTTCTATCTTTTTGCACTTGTACCTTTATTACTTGTGCTCTACATACTTATGTTAAGATGGAAGAAGAAAGCATTACAACGTTATGGTGATGCTGAAGTAGTGAAGCTACTGATGCCCGATTATTCAAAAAAGAGGCTCTTCTATAAATTTATACTCCTCTTATCTTCGTTTGCCGCATTGGTATTGGCATTGGCAAATCCTCAGATTGGGTCGCGTATTGAAAAGGTTGAGCGCAAAGGAATTGATATCATGATTGCACTCGACGTATCGAATTCGATGCTCAGCGAAGATATTCAGCCAAATAGAATTGAACGTGCTAAACAAGCAGTTTCGCGTTTAATTGATAATCTCTCAAACGACAGAATTGGAATGGTTGTTTTTGCAGGAAAAGCATATACTCAGATGCCCATTACAACGGATTATGCTGCTGCCCGTCTCTTTCTGGATGGAATAAACCCGGGCATGGTTCCTACACAGGGTACCGCTATTGGTGAAGCTATCGATCAATGTGTAAGTTCATTTGGTGAAAGTAAGAAATCGAAGGCCATTATCATCGTAACGGATGGAGAGAATCATCAGGATGACGCCATCGCTAAAGCAAAAGAGGCTTACGACAAAGATATTCGCGTTTATACTGTTGGAATGGGATCACCTGAAGGCGCTCCAATTCCGATGGTTATTAATGGAAAAACAGCTGGTTATAAAAAAGACAAAGATGGAAATACTATTATCACAAAAATGAACCCCGTAGCCCTTGGCGAAATAGCGAATGCAGGTAATGGAGTTTATATCAGCGGTAATAATACCAATAGCCTGAAAGATGTATTGAATAACATTGATAAACTAGAGAAATCATCTATCGACAGTAGAGTATTCTCTGATTATGAAGATCGTTTTCAATATTTTCTGGCCTTGGCTCTACTCCTATTAATTTGTGAAATATTCATCTTCGAACGAAAAGCCCGTTGGGCTGATCGTATTAAATTGTTCGACTAAGGAGGACTTACACATGACGAAACGATTGGCAATAATTGTATTTCTCCTTACAAGTCTGATAGCGCTTCCATCCATTATGATGGCTCAGAATAGCCGCAGTCTTTTAAGAAGAGGAAACAGTTTTTATGAAGATAAAAAATATAAAGAAGCTGAGATAAATTATCGGAAGGCTGTTGAAAAAGATACATCATCGATCAGAGCGCAATATAATCTTGGAAATGCGCTGTATAAACAAGACAACTACAAAGAAGCCCTACAACATTATCAATCGGCTCTTCAAAAGGCTGCCGGTAAGCGTTTTGGCAAGCCTTCTACGTTGCCGACAACGCTTCATAATCTGGGTAATGCCTTTATGAAATCGAACCAATATAAAGAAGCCGTTGATGCCTATAAGCAATCTTTACGAAGGAACCCGCAAGATCAGAATACTCGCTATAACCTGGCCTATGCCCTTCAGAAGCTGAAACAGCAGCAGCAGCAACAAGATAAAAATAAAAAAGGTAACGATAAGGATAAAGACAAAAATAAAGACGGAAAGAACGGAAAGAATAAAGATCAGGATAAAAAAGACGATAAGAAAGACAAACAGGATCAGAAAAAAGATCAAAAGAACGATCAAAAACAACAGCAACAAAATCAACAACAACCGAATAAGCTATCTAAAGATGATGCACAACGGATGCTTGATGCGTTAAAAAATGATGAGAAAAAAACGCTGGATAAGCTAAGAAAACAAAAAGCCAAGGCAGCCGCTGTTTACATTGAGAAAGATTGGTAACTTTGAAACTGAAAACCGACAACATTAATACTATGCTGAACAAACGAAGAAAACCATCACTCCTTTTTGGATTTTTCCTCTTTTGGGTGCTCTTGCTTCCAACTACTATTTTAATGGCAGCAAATATTGAATTTGTCGCTTCTGGCCCCAGGGAAGTGGGACTTGGAGAACAATTTCAAATTGTTTTTTCCGTAAATGCCAACGGAACGAATTTCATTGGACCCCAAATGACAGGATTTTCTGTATTATCAGGTCCTAATGGATCTACCAGCTCCAATGTTCAAATCATTAATGGTGCGATGACGCAAAGCATCTCAACCAGTTTCTCTTTTTATTTGCAAGCGACTCAACTTGGAACTTTCACAATAGGTGGAGCCACTATTACGGTTGGTGGCCAAAAATATAAATCTAATTCTCTAACCATTAAAGTTGTAAAGGGACAGTCATCCGGTTCGCAACAACAAGGGACAGGGGGGACAGCTTCTATGGCTCTTGGGGCGAAAGATGTTTTTCTGAAAGCTTTTGTGAGCAAGTCTAACCCGATGGAGGGTGAACAGGTCTTGGTAGATTACAAAATATATACACGGGTACCTATCCCTGAATATGCGGTCACAAAACTGCCATCGAGTGTTGGATTCTGGGCACAAGATCTATTGGAGGCCAATGTTAAACCCAAACAATATACTGAACGAATAAATGGACAACAATATGCCGTTGCGGAGATAAAAAAAGAAGCCTTGTTTCCACAAAAAGCAGGCAAATTAATTATTCAGCCGATTCAGGTTGATGTAGTTGCTCAAATGGCAATCAAGCAAGCTAAGAAAAAAAGAGGAAGTGATCCTTTTGGAAACGATCCTTTCTTCGATAGCTTCTTTGATGATGTATTTTCCGGACCTCAGGTTCAACAAGTTAAACGAAGCCTCACTTCAAATAGTCTGGTTATCAATGTACAATCGCTTCCCAGTGTACCCAATGGTTCTGGGAAACCGGTCGACTTTACGGGTGCTGTTGGGCAGTTTAATTTCAGCACTTCCATTGATAAATCGTCTGTAAAAGCTGACGAACCTATAACCTTGAAGATTACGGTTTCAGGAAAAGGGAACATTAAGTTAATTGAAAATCCAAAAATTACTTTTCCTACCGACTTTGAAGTTTATGATCCAAAGGTTTCAGATAATATTACTTCATCAGGAAATGGTATTTCTGGTAGCAAGACTTTTGAGTATTTATTGATTCCACGAAATCCGGGCAAGTTTAATATCAAACCGTTTAGCTTCACCTATTTTGATTTGGCTCAACGCCGTTACGTAACTCAGACATCCCCTGCCTACACAATAAATGTAGCCAAAGGAGATGGGAGAAGTTATACCACCGGTGCTTCGCAAGATGTGGTAAAAAGTCTGGATAGCGACATTAGATATATCAAAAGAGAAGTACCCAAACTAAAGAAATATGATGATTTTTTCTGGAATTCCATTGGCTTCTGGATCGCATTAATACTTCCCTTCCTGCTTTTCTGTGTTTTCCTTGTAACGATGAAAAACGAAATAAAGAAGAGACGCGATTTGGCATTAATGAAAAACAGAAAAGCAACACGGATGGCCAAGAAGCGTTTAACTAAAGCGAAAAGCTTCCTTACTGCGAAAAATAGTGACCGTTTTTATGAGGAAATATCGCAAGCATTATGGAATTATTTAAGTGATAAGTTCTACATAAAACGAGCAGACCTTTCGATGGATACAGTTAGAGAGACGTTGCTCGAAAACAAAATCACAGAGGCTACCGTTGACAATCTGATTGCAATGCTTGAAAAATGTGAGTATGCACGATTTGCGCCTGCCGGAAAAGAGAGCGACTTACAACAAGTTTATGATTCAACAATTACCCTTATCACGACGATCGAAAATGAACTTAAATAAGCTACAGAAGATGAATACGCTGAAAAAGATATACACTCTCCTGATACTGATATTGCCGTTGACGCTTTGGGCCTCTACTCCAGAACAGCAAGTGGCCAATGCCAATAAGGCTTATTTTTCAGGACAATACGAAGCTGCCGTAAAAATTTACGAGCCGTTGGTTAACCAGGGCTATACTTCACCAGTACTCTTTTATAACTTAGGAAACTCCTATTTCAAACTGGGCAACATGCCTATGGCTATTCTCTATTATGAGAAAGCAAAAAAACTAGCTCCTAACGATGCTGAGATTGCACACAATATACGGCTTTCAAATACACGTCTTGCAGATAAATTTGAGGCAGTCCCCACGCTTTTTTATGTCAGGTGGTACAATAGTGCTAAAAACATTCTCCCCCCTGATAGGATGGCCCATGTTAGCTTAACACTCATTGCCTTCTTTTGGGTATTGTTAGCTATCTACTTTTTTGCCCGAAGAAAGCTGATGCGCGTTCTCTCATTCTATGCAGCTGTTCTCTTCATTATTACGGGCAGTTTTGGTATGGTGCTGGCCTATCAGGCACACCAGGCCGTGCTGAACCCCAATGAAGCTATTGTGATGGAACCCGCTGTAGGGGTAAAGAGTTCGCCAGATCCCAAGAGTGTAGATCAGTTTATTATTCATGAGGGCACCAAAGTGAGAGTAATGGATCGTATAGGAGAATGGAAAGAGATTGGGATAGCCAACGGAAACTCCGGATGGATTCAATCAAATACTATACGTGAAATATAACCACTTCGCATGACTCGTATTGGCATTATCTCTGACACACATGGACATATACATCCAAAGATATACGATTTCTTTGCGGCTGTCGACGAAATATGGCATGCCGGAGATATTGGAAACATAAAAACGGCAGATACCCTTGCCGCATTCAAACCGCTACGCGCAGTACATGGAAATATTGACGGACAAGACGTTCGATTAAGCTATCCACCGATACAACTCTTTATGAAAGAAGAGGTAAAAGTCTTAATGACACATATCGGAGTATCTGCAGGACAATATACTTCAGAGGTAAAAAAGCTTATTCAAAAAGAATGTCCGCAAATTTTTGTTTGCGGACATTCACATATTTTAAAAATAAAGTATCAAACCAAAGAAAAACTACTTCATCTGAATCCTGGTGCTGCCGGTACTTCAGGATTTCATCAGGTAATAACGATGCTACGATTTGAAATAGACGGAAAAGAGATAAAGAACATGGAGATCATGGAATTACCTCGTTCCTCAAGAATCATTGATTAACGAATTCTGTCAATTGACTTTATCAATCGCTCATCTTTATTGATTGCATAAATAGCAAGGACATGAAAGATCAAAGCTATAACAGGAAGAAAAGATCCAAATTCATAATTAACCGGCATCTTAATCTCTTTAGCTAAATGGTCACCATATACAAAATAGGTTAAAGCGATAAAGCCTAAATTGAGCATAAGTGCAAAACGAGTAAGCCTAATTTGAAGTGGTCTATTCTTAAACAGAAAAATAGTGACAGCTGTTAATCCGATTGAAAGTGCATTTACGACAAGTAAAGGCCATGTTGGTGTTTGTTCTAGCGGACTAAACCTTGAGAATCCTTTTATGCTAAAGATGATAATATCCTGATTATTACTAAAATTAGCCAATGGAAAGAAAAAGAGGAGGCCCAACGCTACTACTGCTAAAAAGAGATAAACACTCTGTATTCTCTGAATCATAAGATTTAAAATTTAGAGTGCAAAGATAATTGATTCGAAACGTATAAGAAAAAAGAAGTTCATGATTAAATCATTCAATCTAAAAAGATTTTCAGAAATAAACACCATTTTGTGGGATTGGAACGGCACGATACTGGACGATGTTGAAATCTGTGTGACAGCAATGAATAAGATGTTGTTAGAACGTAATATTCCAACAGTTACAACCGAATTCTACTACCAGAATTTCACTTTCCCAATCAAAAACTATTATGAAAAGATAGGATGGGATTTCACGAAAGAAGATTTTGGCAAAGTATCCGAAGAGTTTATGTCCAATTATGATGCGTTATTTAATAGTGCGCCCTTGCATCAAAATATTGAAAAGACTTTTGCATTGCTCAAAGAACAAGGCTATCGGCAAATGGTGCTCTCAGCACTTGAAAATAGCTTGCTTACAGAATCATTAAAAATCCATTGTCTGAATCAGTACTTTGAAGCATCATATGGCATTGAGAACATCTTAGGTGGAGGGAAAATACATCTTGCTAAAAGACTGATAGCCGAACAAAAGCTAATTCCTGCCAATATTTGTATGATCGGAGATACCGAACATGATTTTGAAGTAGCCGAAGCTATTGGTGCACAATGTATCTTGATCGCACACGGACATCATACTTTTGAGCGTCTTTCAAATCTTAACACCCTTGTTGTTCATAATTTAACTGAATTAATGGAAGTATTTGATAAAGTTTGTATCTTCAAGGCTGAATAATTGTCAGCAATGAAAACTCAGCTAGTTGTGCAGTTTTATTGGATTCTAAATAAAAGAACTCATGCTGTTTTGCATAGCTTAAACTGTATTCGTATCTGTACAATTAGCTTATTAAGTCTACTCCTATTTTATAGTTTACCATCAAATGCAAGTGAAATACAAAAAAAGGATAGTGCGACGATTAAGATTCCCGAGGATAGTATTTTTGTTCTAAAATCAGATAAATCATATTCAACGTTCAAAGTACCACTACAATTCTCATCGTTTATCCAGGTAAAAGTTCATGGTTTAACCTACTTACAAAGGCTCGCAGAACATAAAAAAAAAGCGATCCTCCTATTTTTAGATGGCATCCCCATGAAAGGGATATCTCCAGTTGGGGGAGATAAGAAAAGCGATGTGCTATTCTTTGTCCTTCATAGAGATAGTGCATCCATGATGCAATGGAGCTTACTAAGAAATATCCTTGTCGAACAAAAGAAAAAAGAGCTTTCGGTATCTGTTGGATTCGAAGGAGAGCAAGCATTTCCTAGTAAAATCGTGATACCTGCAGAGTTAAGTAGAGCCGGAGATTACTTTCTGGCACTTCTCTCCAGTACTTTTTTCATTATTGTCTTTACTTTTCTGGTGAAACGAAGCAATGTTTTAATTGATGGTAAAGACACGCTCACCGGTAAATATGCATTGGTGAAAGTTCTTCTGGCAATGTGGGTTATGTTGATTCTCTTTTATTTGACCTTTATTCTTTCATCTACCAACTCTTTACCCCATCTCCCGAATACCGTCTTGATATTACTTGCCTTTTCTGCCATAACATTTTTTGCAACAAACATCTATCACGCACTATTATCTTCAAAGTCAAGCCGGATAACTCCGCCCATAAAGGCAATGTCAAAGGGCTTTTTGGTAGACATCCTCACGAACAGTAAAGGATTAAGTCTATTTAAAATTCAACTTCTCTTTTTCAACTTATTCCTGATGGTTCATATCACCAAAGTGGTCATTTCCGATATGATATTACCATCCTTCGAATCAAGGTTTATAATACTAATTGGAATCAGTCATTTGCTCTATTTATGCTCGCTCCCTTTTGAAGGGAATTCCTAGTATTTTTCAGGTTCCGGCAGCTTTACTGAATCGTCAACCGAAAAGACGATTCCTTCACTACTAATAAGCTCTCCATTTTTATAGTCCTCTTTCCTTATTACTATCCCAGTCGTATCGCAATAAGTCCATTTCCCGTTCTCCTCTCCTTTTAAATACTCACCTTTAATCATCAACTTTGATCCCGGATAATAGAATTCAGCAACCCCGTTTGGTATGTCGTTCAAATAATTAGTAATCGACATAACTTGTCCATCCTGAAAGTATTTTTTCCAGGCACCTGTTTTCTGATTATTGAGATAATAAGCTTCAAGACTAATCTTTCCACTACGATAAAAGTTTTTCCATAGACCATCTTTCGAACCAGCCTTATAGTTTTCTGATGCCAATAAAATTTGTTCCTCCGAATAATATTTCCACTCACCCTCTTTCTTCTTATTATAATAAGCACCTTCTGATTTTTTTATTCCGGATAGATACATGTTTACGACTGATATCTTTTGTGCCTTGTCAGAAAAGATTGATTTTGCTTTTATTGTACCATCCTCATTAAAATAAGTAAAAGCTCCTTCAGGAAGATCATCTTTATAATTGCCGATAGATTTTAAAACTGCTCCCTGATAACGTTTCCATTCACCTTGTTTCCGTCCCATAGCATCGGTTTTATTGCTATTCTGTCCCATCACCTGAAATGATTGAATAGACAACAGAAGAACTAAAAGAAGGATATTTTTTATTTTCGAAGAATTATTGAACTGTGCCATGATGGGTTTGTGTATTTTTGTAGTGCAAATTTATGCTTTCCTAATCCATTGTTTACTTTTTTTTCAAATTATCATTGTGAATAACTTCTCATCAAAGCTACTTGAGACCGCGGTAAATGAATTGGCCAAATTACCTGGTATAGGCAAAAAGTCTGCAATTCGTTTAGCATTACATCTTTTAAGGCAAAACCCGCAAGAAGTTGAATCACTTGGAAACGCATTAATCAAGATGCGCAATGAAATCATCTTTTGCAAAAATTGTTTTAATATTTCTGACACCGAAGTTTGCGAAATCTGTAGCAATCAAAATAGAGATGCCGGATTAATATGTGTTGTTGAAGATGTTCGAGATGTAATGGCTATTGAGAATACAGCTCAATTCAGAGGTTTATATCATGTTCTGGGAGGAGTCATCTCCCCTATGGATGGAATTGGCCCAGGAGATTTAAACATCACGCCACTCCTTGTACGAATTGAACAGCAGAGCATCAGAGAAGTAATCATGGCACTCTCTCCTACGATGGAAGGCGACACTACCAACTTCTACATATATAAAAGGTTAAAAAACATAAAAGTACTAGTCACGACCATCGCCAGAGGCGTGTCAATTGGTGATAATTTAGAATTTACCGATGAGATAACATTAGGAAGATCTATTGTAAATCGGCTTCCTTATGAAAGTACTTTTAACAGATAGTCTATCGTGTCTATTATTATGCTATCTGTTTACGAAAGGATCACAAATAGAATGATCAAGCCTCATCAGATTCCAGTTCTCTGATAATATCAAATATTGTTAATTGATTTTCGCTAATCACTAATTCATCATTTCCATAATGAGAAGAGACATGCTGTTCAAGATACTCTTTTAATGCCAATTTTAGAAGTTGTACTGTACCCAAACCATGCATCTGACAATACGCATCGATAATCGACTTCTGCCTCTCCGTCACCTTAAAACTTATTGGACGATATTTTATCTTCTTTTTCTTGGCGATATTTGTTGCCATATTATTCTAAAATAGGCAACAAAGTTAAATAAACTTTATTTCTACGAATTAGCTGTGTTCACAAAAATGATTGAATTGTTAGTAAGTCATCATTGTGAATAAAAAAAATCAAACTAAAAAAGTTTTTCCACCTAAATTATGCCATAATAAAGAAAATATTTTTTATTTATAATTATTCTACACAAACAAAATTCATCTAATTTATAGTGGTTTTAGCATTTGACTTTATTAAAATAAGATTCTAAATCGACCCTTCATCAATAAATATGACACTTAAATTAGCAATTCTTTATAACAGTTTATTATATAATAGTGCATCACGTGCTTTTTCAAAACAAATTAGTCTCCATATATGAGCCCCGAACAAACAATATTACACATTGTTTTTCAATAACTTACCACACAGAATAAAAAATAATTGAAAATAATTAAAAAAAAGTTTCAATTTCTAAACATCTTTAACAAATCATTGTTAATTTTGCAATCGAGTAAATCAATGCCTGATTACCGTATTTACTTGACACCGATAACCAAAAACAACAATTTTAATAAAACGACAATGTTCAAAGCACAATTATCAAAGTATGCTGTATGGCTTTTTGTGGGCATTATGTTCACCACTGCCAGTGTCGTAAAGGCACAGAGCCTGAAAATAGTTCCTCAAAATACCACAGTGACTATTTTTGGAACCTCAACTATTCATGATTGGGAAAGTAAAGTAGAACAAACAAGTGGAGAATTAGTAATAAACAATTCAAAACAGATTCAAACACTTGTGGTTAAAATACCAGTTCGCTCAATTAAAAGTGGAAAAGGTTTGATGGATACCAAAACCTATGACGCATTTAATGCTGACCAAAACCCAACAATTACTTTTCAGTTAACAGAAGCTGCACCTTTACGTATTACAGGAAAAGAAGTTGAAGCAACCTTAACCGGAAATTTAACAATGGCTGGTGTTACAAAAAGAATCAGTTTCAAAACTGCCGGAAAAGTTATTGGAGAGGGTGCCTATAAATTCAGTGGCAGTGTTCCTCTAAAAATGACTGAATACAAGATGAAACCGCCAACAGCAATGTTAGGCACCATGAAAACTGGAGACGCAATTACCATCAAATTCGATGTTACGGTAAAGTAATATCGCTCATCAAATAAAAGCCAAAAACAATTTCAAATTTAACTTAAGAAAAAAATGAAAAAATTATTATTCACGCTTATCGCTGCCTTCTTCATGAGCAGTCTTGTTGTTGCTCAGATCCGCCCCTACGACCAAAGAGGAGTCAATGTATTTGAGAATCCTAAAGTCGACACATTGAAATTCAATGGAATAAAATTAAAAGTAGGTGGTGCTTTTACTCAATCATGGCAGAGCTTACAGCAAACCAATACTGCGGCTCCTAAGCTTGTTAGTGGTGTTGACCAAAATAAAATGGTTGCACTGAACCCTGGTTTTAATACTGCAAATGCCAATCTATTTTTGGATACTCAACTAGAAGATGGTGTTTATCTGAACTTAACAATGTACCTTTCTTCACGTCACCACAATGAGACATGGGTAAAAGGTGGATTCATTCAATTTGACAAACTTCCATTTTTACACAGTGCTTTCTTTGATAACATCATGAAATATGCTACTTTAAAAGTAGGACATATGGAAATCAACTATGGTGATGCACACTTCCGTAGATCAGATAACGGAAACTCTATTTACAATCCATTTGTAGAAAATTACATCATGGACGAATTTGCTACTGAAATCGGTGCAGAAGTTGATGTTCATAGCAATAATGGCTTTATCGGTGTTATTGGAATTACAAATGGTGAAATCAAAGGTGATGTAGCAAAAGCAGTTGCTGTTCCAAATGCAGGTGATGGAAAACATCATCCTTCATTACTTGGTAAAATTGGTTTTGACAAACAGTTAAGCGAAACCGTACGTTTACGTATTACCGGTTCTGGTTATTATTCAGCTGGTGCTGTTTCTAATACACTATTTGGTGGAGACCGTGGTGGTTCACATTACTTCTCTGTAATCGAAAACGCAATTTCTACTACAACCGCATTCTCCGGTCGTTTCAATCCAGGTTTCACTAATAAAATCACAACCGTTATGGGTAACGTATTCCTAAAGGCAGGTGGTTTTGAGTGGTTTACTACAGTTGAATCAGCAAAAGGTGGTAGTATGTCAGAAACTGTACTACGCAAAGCTACTCAGTTTGCAACAGATGCACTTTATCGTTTTGGAAGCAAAGAAAACTTCTGGTTAGGCGCACGTTACAACACTGTAAAATCACAAATGCTTAACGCAGCTGATGTAAATCTTAATCGTTTTGCTGTAAGTGGTGGTTGGTATGTTACCAAAAACATCATGGCAAAGGCTGAATTAGTAAATCAGAATTACAATGACTTCGCATCTACAGATATCCGCAATGGAGCTAAATTCCATGGTATCGTTATTGAAGCTGTTGTAGGTTTCTAATAAACTTAACATTTTTTTTGAAAACCGGTAAGACAATGTCTTACCGGTTTTGTTTGTATAAGAAAACGTATCGTTATTGTATGAAAAAATTGACGGGACTGCTATCACTGATTTTCTTAATTACCCACACATTATTTGCCCAAACACTTGTTTCGGTCGATCTTCAAAAAAACAGTTCCTTAACCATCAATGGGTCTACCAATCTATTGTCGTTTAAACTCTTTCAAAATGGAGAAAAACTCTCCCGAAGGAACTTAACGATATCAACTTCCCGAAATCAAAATAAAGTTCTGCTAAGTCAAAACCAGCTTTCACTTACAGTGAAAAACTTTTCATCTGATAATCGGATAGCTTTAAATGAATTCTTAAAGCTGCTAAAATCGGATACCTATCCAACACTGCAAGTTCAATTAAATTCTCTGGATGTTCAGCCTGTCGCAGGAAAAGCATATTCTACAAATGGAAATGCTTCTGTAAATATTACAATTACAGATGTAACCAAACAGTTCTCAATTCCAATCTCAACGAACCAGAATGGAGACCTTTATACTGTAGACGGTGAGAAAAAAATGAGTATTCGTGAGTTTGGACTCATTCCCCCCGTTAAGATGATGGGCTTAGTAAGAGTTAGTGAATGGATAACAGTTAAGTTCCATATGATTTGTAAAATAAAAGATCAGGATACAGCCAGTCAATAAAAAAGCGCCTCTGTTTCCAAAGACGCTCTAGTTTATATCAAAGATTTATTCCTCTTCATTATCCTTTATCGCTTCTCTAATATCGCTAATGATTTTTTTAGCGATAGCTTCAGCTTTATTAGATGAATCACTTTCAGAGTAAATTCGGATAATCGGTTCAGTGTTTGATTTACGAAGATGCACCCACTCCCGATCAAATTCAATTTTCACTCCATCAATCGTACTAATCGGTTGGTTCTTATATTTGCTTGCTATTTTTAATAAAATTTTATCAACATCCATCTCGGGAGCTAATTGAATCTTGTTTTTAGAGATAGAATAGTTTGGATAAGTATCTCTTAAAGCTGAACAATGCTTGCCAAACTTAGCCAGATGCGTCAAAAACAAAGCGATCCCAACAAGAGAATCGCGACCATAATGCAGTTCTGGATAGATCACACCTCCATTTCCTTCACCTCCAATAACAGCCGAAGTAGCTTTCATCATCTCAACCACATTTACTTCGCCAACAGCTGAGGCGTTATATTGAACTCCAGCTTTCTCTGAAACGTCACGAAGTGCGCGGGTTGACGACATGTTAGACACTGTATTCCCCGGAGTATGCTTCAAAACATAATCTGCAATAGATACAAGCGTATATTCTTCGCCAAACATCTCCCCGTCTTCACAAACGATAGCCAATCTATCTACATCAGGGTCCACAACAAAACCCACATTGCAATGATTTTTCACTACTTCCTTAGAAATTTCAGTCAAATTCTCAGGCAATGGTTCAGGGTTATGTGGAAATTGTCCATCAGGAGTACAATAGAGTTCAACCACTTTTTCTACGCCCAATGCTTTCAAAAGTTTAGGTAGTGCGATCCCTCCTGTGGAATTTACAGCGTCAATAGCTACTTTAAAATTTGCTTTCGTTATAGCTTCAACATCTACCAATGGTAGTTGTAAAATCTTTTCTATATGTCGATCAATCGTTGTATCATTATAGGAAACCTTCCCTAAATGCTCAACATCAATAAAAGAATAGGTATCATTATCAGCGGTTTCCAATACTTCAGCACCATCAGCAGCTGAAATAAATTCACCTTTTCCATTCAAAAGCTTCAGTGCATTCCATTGACGAGGATTATGACTTGCAGTAAGGATGATTCCTCCATCAGCATTAAGATCAATCACAGCCATTTCTACCGTTGGGGTAGTAGATAGACCGGTATCAACCACATCGACGCCCATACCCATTAATGTTCCAATCACAACATGGTTCACCATCTCTCCGGAGATCCGGGCATCACGACCAACAATGAGTTTTAGTTTATTTTTTCCTTCTTTCTTTTTCAGGAAAGTAACAAATGCGGCAGTAAACTTTACAATATCCAATGGACTTAAGCCATCGCCAGGCTTTCCCCCTATCGTTCCTCGTATCCCTGAAATTGATTTTATAAGTGTCATCTCTATTGTTTATTTTAAAGAACAAAAATAAACAATATTACGGGTTTCAGAGTTCTATTTACAATTAAAAATAGCAACTTATCATTAAAAATGGTTCTTCCTGAAACAAAAGAAGTTGAATATAACGTTAAAAAATAGTCATTTCTTTAATAAATAAAAGCATCACAATTATTTGTCGTATATTTGCACAACAAACCATTGCATTTTATATGGAAGAGTATAGTGAGTTCTTCGACGAATCGGCCAGTGAATTGATTGAGCGGGTTGAAAGTAAGCTGATGTCAGGAGAGAGCTTTTATTTTGATTCTGACGAATATGAATCGATCATCGATCATTATTTAATTTCTAACGATTTAGATAAATGTAAGATAATCATTCAGCTAGCAATGGAACAACATCCCAATTCACTTATTATCTCTCTTAAAAGGGTCCAATATCTCATTCGTAATAACGAATCAGAGCGTGCTTTGGTTTTATTAAATGAAATTCAGGCAAATGAGCCTGATAATAGCGATATATATAGAATTAAGGGGGAGATCTTCAGTCAACTTCAGCTTAATCAGCAAGCAATCAATGAATTCAAGAAGGCATTAGAAGGAACGACTGACAATCTGGATGAGATCTATACATCGATAGCCTACGAATATTGTAATCTAGGTGATTATGAATCTGCAATTCTCTATTTCAAAAAAGCACTTGAGTTTGATCCTGAAAACGAATCTGTCCTCTATGAACTAACCTTCTGTGCGGAAATGATTCAAAAACACGAACTCATCGTTGATTTTCTGATTAAATATATCGAAAAAAATCCCTATTCAAAAAGTGCATGGTTCAACTTAGGATCCATCTATTCATCAATACCAGATTATGAAAAAGCCATTGATGCCTATGATTTTGTATTAGCCATCGATGAAACTTTTGTAAACGCATACATCAATAAGGGAACTGCTTTTACGGCCCTAGAAAAATATGAGGACGCTTTAGAAGCTTATAAGGAGTCGCTTAAATATGAGACGCCGGAAGAGATGACCTATTATTTTATTGGCGAGTGCTATGAGAAACTAGGTCAGCTTGAAAAAGCAGAAGACTTCTACCGCAAAGCCATTGAATCTGATCCTTCAGTTTCGGCTGCTCGTATTGGTTTAGGATGTGTTTTAAGTGAAAAAGGACATCATACCGAAGCGATAGTCTGCTTTAAAGAAGCAGTCAAAATTGCGAAGAATGATGGAGAAGCATGGTATCTTTTAGCTGATGAATATATGGAAATAGGTGATTTCGCAAAAGCAAAAGAGTGTTATGCAAAATCTGTTTCATGCGACACCTCCAATCCTGATGTTTGGCTTGATTACTCTAATTCATACGCTGAAGAGAAGAATTTTTCTAAGGCTATTGAGATATTGCAAATAGGGTTTAAGCACCATGCCGATTCTACAGATTTCAAGTATCGAATATTTGACTATTACCTCAATAATCTGCAAGATGATGAAGCATTTGCTATTCTGACTGAAGCCCTGATGGAAGATTACGATTCTATGGAGCAGATTTTTGAATATTCACCTGCATTTCAATCAAATCCTGCAATCATTGAATTTATAGAACGGTTTCGCCCACCTAAATTAAATTCTCTTTTGGACTCTTCATTGAATTAAGGAATAACAAAAATAAATCAGACGCTGACTTAGATCAAAAAATCGAGCAGCGTCTTTTGATTATAAAAAAATGAGTATGCGTGTATTCGGATTAATAGGTTATCCTCTCTCCCACTCTTTCTCGCCAGGTTACTTTTCAGATAAGTTTACAAGAGAAAATATTAATGATGCTGTTTACCGGTTATTCCCATTAGAGACCATCCAATCCCTTCCGCTATTATTACAGAACGAACCAGCCATCTGTGGTCTAAATGTCACAATACCCTATAAACAACAGGTAATTCCATTCCTTTCTGAAATTGACGATATGGCATTAAAAATTGGAGCTGTAAATACCATCAAAGTAGAAAGACGAGATTCGAGCATCTGGCTCAAAGGATTCAACACTGATTTCAATGGTGTACTTGAAAGTCTAAAAGGAGCCGAACATCATAAAACCGCACTTGTACTCGGAAATGGCGGTGCCGCAAAAGCTGTTTTATATGCCCTTGAACACCTTGGCATCAATTACAAGTTAGTATCACGAACACCCGCTACTCCACAACAGATTTCGTATCAAGACGTAACACCCAGCCTCATCAAGGAAAACAGCTTGATTATTAATACGACTCCATTAGGGATGTACCCGAATATCGATGCATGCCCTCCTCTTCCTTATGATGCAATTAGTGCTGATCATTTTATTTTTGATTTAATTTATAATCCTCAAGAAACCTTACTTTTAAAAAAGGCTAAGCTAAAAGGAGCAAAAACTTTAAATGGATTATTGATGCTTCACACACAAGCTGAAACCGCATGGCATCTTTGGAATAAGGTCTAAAATATATATCTTTGATTCCAGTTTCTTAAAATACAATTATTATGGCCAAGCCAATAAAAATATTTAGTCACGAAGAAATTCAACATATTCTGTCATCACATGATGAACGCATCATTTTTGAAAAAACAAATATCATCCCAAATGAATCCGATCTACGCGAGCTATTACACGAATATGTTGATTACCAAAACATCAACACGCGTTCGGTTTTGGGAATTGACATATATCAGTATAGCACTTACGGCGAGTTTGAACAAACCCTGATTCCTTTTATTTTCAAGTCTCTTTTTGCATCAACCATTGAACTTTGCCTGAAAAATCATAAATACATCTTTCAGGAATATGATGTAAAGCGCATAAACAGGAATTTTATCAGCACGGGTGATGGTGGTTTTCTGATCTTCTCTACGCCTTTGCATGCCCTATTGTTTGCCGCAAACTTCGCACTCATATTGCGCGTATATAATGCTTATCACTACTTTCCTAAATTGCGCAATATCATTGGAGGGATGAGTGTCAGGTATGCTATTACGCATGACAAAATTTACTCTTTTGAAAACAACTTTTATGGAAGAGCCATTATAAACTGTGCCAGAATTCTTCAACGTGATTCGTTAAACCGTTGTTTGATAGATGAAAACGTTCACCGCTGGTTTACACTAAACATGGAAGGGATAGAAAATCTTCAGGTTATTAGTATTGATGAGATCGCCAATATCTATTACTTCCAAGAGTTTGATCAATCATTCTTAACAACTTCAAAAGACGAAATATTTGGAAGAGAATCGACACGAAGAGATGGAATCATCAACTCCGACATACTGAAGATAGGTAAGATAATGTCGAAAGAAACCGAATTAAGCATCTATAATCTACATCTACAGATCTCGCTTCGTCTCAGAAATGATGATGATCCTACGCAAGAAAAGCTTGTAACTGTTTCATTAGGAAATTTAAACACGTCAGGTATTTAAAACTTTTTTATACGTTCTCTTGTTTAAGACACGTTACTGAAATAGGGTTCGATGAATACCTGTTTTCAAGAGTGTTCATCTGTTTCTAAAAACATAAATTGAGTCCAGCGCATAAAAGTTATATCAGCCTAATAAAATCGCACACCCGAATGAATAAATATCTTTCAGCACTCTTAACTATCATTTTCATAATATTAGGCTTCACTGGATGTAAAAACCAGACGTCTGACAAAAACACAAAGCCTGTTGTTTTTGTTAGCATCCTGCCACAGCAATATTTTGTACAACGAATTGCCGGTGACAAATATCAGGTTGAAGTGATGATACCTCCCGGCATGGGACATTCTGATTATGACCCAACGCCTTCTCAAATGAAGGAACTGGCCAAAGCACACTTATTCTTCAGAATTGGCTACATCATATTTGAAGAGGCCTGGATGGAGACTATCGCAAAGAATAATCCCCAATTAAAGATCATCAACACCAGCGATGGATGTTCTGTTCTTAAAGAGGAAGAGCCTTTTGAAGGTCATGCAGATCATAACGAACATGACGGTCACGCTACAATTGAGACGCATAAACATAATGCATCTGGTATCGATCCTCACATCTGGTTATCACCCAAAGAGGTTAAAATTCAGGCCAAACACTATCTGGACGCACTCATTCAAAATGATCCGACAGAGAAAGATCATTTTACAAAAAACTATGTAGCGCTAATTGCAGATGTGAACAAACTTGATTCTACCCTCAAAGCTGAATTGGCACCGTTGAAAGATCGCAAGTTCATGGTTTACCATCCCGCACTCACCTATTTGGCTAAGGACTATAATCTACACCAGATATCCATTGAATATGCGGGGAAAGAGCCAACAGCCAACTATCTTTTCAACTTAGTCGATTTAGCACGAAAAGATAAAGTCAAGGTCATCTTCATTCAAAAACAATACGACACAAAAAATGCATCCGCCATTGCTACTGAAATAGGAGCCCGATTGGTTCAGTTTGACCATATGGCTCCGGATTGGTTAGATAATATGTATCGACTGGGTGCAATGTTGAAAAAAGAAATGAGCGAATAAAAACGATGGAACAGCTACTAGAATTAAAGAACGTCTCAGCCGGTTACGACAAAAACATTGTCCTTTCTGATGTAAACATGAAGGTTTTTGATCGCGATTTCATCGGTGTTATTGGTCCTAATGGTGGAGGGAAGACTACGTTGGTAAAGGTGATCTTAGGTTTATTAAAACCCCTCAAAGGAGAAATAACATATTGTGTGAATACTCGAAATTTCATTGGATATCTCCCTCAGATTAATAAGATTGACAGTAAATTTCCAATCACAGTTTATGATGTGATCCTTTCTGGATTGATGAGTCAAAATCAACTCATCACCAGCTTTAATAAATTAGACAAACAGAAAGCAGACGAGCTACTCGAACAGACAGGAATAACCCATCTTAAGAAAAAGCCTATTGGTGAGCTTTCAGGTGGACAAATGCAACGCGTTTTTCTTTGTCGCGCATTGATCTCATCTCCTCGCCTTCTAATACTGGACGAACCCAGTTCATTTGTTGACAATAAATTTGAGCACGAGCTATATGGACTGCTGCATGATTTAAACAAACAGATGGCTATCATCATCATTTCGCATGATGTAGGCACCATAACAAGCTATGTAAAGACGATTGCCTGTGTCAATCGGGAATTACATTATCATCAGTCAAACATCATCACAGAAGAGCAATTAGCCGATTACAACTGTCCGATCCAGATAATAACGCACGGACATGTACCTCACACCGTCCTCGAACATCATCATTAAGCCTTTTATGGAACAAATAATCGAACTTTTCAGATATCAGTTTTTTTATAATGCCTTTTTCTCTGCGTTATTGGCTAGTATTGCCTGCGGATTTATAGGAACCTATATTGTTGCCCGCCGAATTGTTTTCATCAGCGGAGGCATCACGCATTCTTCATTTGGAGGAATTGGAATTAGCTATTACCTTGGATTTAATCCGGTGCTGGGAGCCGCTGTCTTTTCCATTCTATCTGCATTAGGGATCGAATACATCTCAAAAAAGACAGAAGTTCGCGAAGATTCAGCAATTGGCATCCTCTGGTCGATGGGAATGGCCTTAGGAATCATTTTTATATTCCTTACGCCGGGTTATTCGCCAAATCTAATGACCTACCTGTTTGGAAGCATACTCACCGTAAACACCACCGATTTATTGTTAATGGCTCTCAACACATTGATAATCGTTGTATTCTTTCTGGTATTCTACCGAATCATCCTATATATATCTTTTGACGAAGAATTTGCCCGTGCTCATAAAGTACCGGTCATGCTTTTCAACAATATTTTGTTGATTATGGTTGCATTGACAATTGTTCTCAGCATACGTGTAGTTGGAATTATTTTGGTGATCAGCTTTTTAACTTTACCTCAAACCACTGCAAATATTTTCACCAAAGACTTCAAAAAGATGATCGGATTTTCAGTATTGTTTGGATGTCTGGGATCGTTTAGTGGATTGATTATCTCATACTATGCCAACATCCCGAGTGGAGCATCTATTATCTTCTCATTTGCAGTCATCTTCATTGTTGCTAAGGTATTGAAGGAATTAACGCTTTCGATCCATTTGAAGCATCAATAAACGAATGACGAACATCGACCTGAAAGGATCAAGCCTTGTAGGTTTTATATTTCAAAAAGAAGAATAGCGATATAGCGCTCATCAGACCAAAAACAATACTGGCAACAAATAACGCCTGACTTAATCCATATTGATCAGTACACCAACCATATAAAGGCCCCAGTGTGGCAAAAATAAGCCGAATTACAAAATTACGAACACTCAATACCGTCGCTCGTTCCTCCGAAATAGAGACGCGGTTAATATAATCGCGCAAAGTTGGAGTAGCCAGACCACGAGCAATATAAAATGCTGCCAGAATTAATAATCCATAGAAAGAATTTACTAAAGACAGCAAAAGATACGAAGCGATCAAGGTAATAGTAAATAAGAGTGTTGTCTTTTCGGGACCCAATCGCTTCTCAACTCTCCATGCATAAAAAGCAGCAAGACCAACAATCAAATTCAAAGCAGCCCAGACAAATCCAAAACCTTGAACCTGTAAATGGATTTTACTAAAATAGGGTTGCGCAAACCATGCCATCGTCAAAGTAGACGCTCCGGTTACGGAAGAAAAGATAATATTCCATTTCAGCTTCATATCTCCATGAATGGCCTTAAAAATAATGCGCACAACATCTTTTACGCCCGGCTTTCGGGGAGCCAGCTTAACCGGGGGCTCTTGTAAAAAAAGTGCAGCGGGTATCGCAATCAGAGAGACAAAGGTCTGCACAAAATAAGGCGTACGAAGCGAAATAACAGCAATCAGTCCGCCAATAATACCAGCCAAGGCCTCGGCAAAATTACCGATAGAACTAACCCGTCCTTCAAAACGAGTATACTCTTCAGAACGATTTGAGG
>JAHEYR010000012.1:17512-35624 GCA_023251485.1 Bacteroidales bacterium | reverse complement strand
TGATTGTAAACCTTCAGTTGCACTATACAAAGAATAAATCGGTGGGGTTTGATAAAAACCACATCATTGCCATCCCGCTAGTAGGTGATAAAACAAAAATGGAAGCATCTGTACTGAAGCAACAATTGACCGGATTGGCTGATGTAGAAAGTGTATCGACCGTTTCAGCGATTCCTCATGATGGGATTACAAATAATGGGTTTGTTCCAGAGGGGGATACGAAAGTAATAATCATTCATCAGTTAGATGCAGATGACGATCTGTTGAAAACATTTCGTTTCAGTATGATTGCAGGAAATTATTTTTCAAAAGATAGACCAACAGATGCCGATGGATATATTATCAATGAAACGTTGGCTAAAACGTTAGGTTGGACTGACCCGATAGGGAAAACCATTTCACGTAATGGGACGCATAAAGTGATAGGAGTAATGAAGGATTTCATATTTTCATCGTTGCATGACAAAATAGGACCTCTTATTATTACGAATCATGCTTGGCAAGAAAGGTTTGATTATCTGGCAGTCCGGTATAGGTCGAACAGTCCTGCTTCATTGTTATCACAAATTAAAAACAAATGGCAGAATACAGTTGCGGATGCTCCTTTTGAATATTGGTTTTTAGATGAAGCATATAATAACCTTTACAAAAATGAAGAACGATTTCAGCGTATTTTCTTTTACTTTTCAATACTTTCGATCGTGTTGTCGTTGGCAGGTATATTTGGGTTAGTTACATTAACGATCCAGCAACGGACAAAAGAAATTGGCATTCGAAAGATACTGGGTGCAGGAGTTATCGATATCGTGAAATTAACGACCAGAAGTTATTTATTACTCATTTTGGCTGCATCTGCTATTGCAGTTCCTTTTGCATGGTATTATATGAATAGCTGGTTACAGGATTTTGCATTTAGGATTCGTTTAAGTTGGTGGATGTTTGTTATAGCAGGAATCAGTACACTGATGATCGCATTAATAACGGTTAGTATTCAAACAATGAAAGCAGCTAAAGGAAATCCTGTAAAAAGTTTGAGAACAGAATGATGAGATATTTTAAATGTTGGATTTTGGATAATTGTACATGGAAATAAAATAAATGATTATGATTAAGCATTATTTAAAAGTCGCTTTTAGAAATATATCAAAGCAAAAAATGTATGCAGCGATAAATATCGGGGGCTTTGCTATTGGCATTGCAGCATGTTTATTAATCGCCTTATATATCAAACACGAATTGAGTTATGATTCACAAAATCCTGAAGGAAATCGTGTTTACAGAGTTATTGGCATAGCAAAGATGAATGGTGTTGAACACAGTGTAATTAGTTTCCCAGCACCAATGTCAAAGGCATTGATGAATGATTTTCCGGAAATTGAAAAAGTAGGGCGCATTATGCCCAGTAGTCTTTTCAGTGGTGCAGGTAGCAACCAGATAAGAAAAGCTGATTCACCGGAAAATACTTATGAAGATGGTTTTTGTTTTGCTGATCAGTCTGTACTCGATATTCTGCATGTGCCAATTATAGCCGGCGATAAATCGCATGCACTTAAAGACCCATTTAGTATGGTAATATCAAAAAGCATGGCTGATAAATATTTTCATGGGGAAAATCCTATAGGCAAAATCATGTATTTTAATGATGGAACTAAAAGGCCTATTAAAATTAGCGGAGTGATGAAAGATTTCCCTTCAACTTCACATCTACAATATAAATTTTTTATTTCACTTGCGGGTGTATCGTTCTGGAATGGGGAACAGGAAACCTGGATGGCTAGTAATTATGGTATTTATCTTTTATTAAGGCAAGGTGTAAACATAGCACAGTTTAATAAGAAAATAACAAATGATGTATTGAATAAATATATGATTCCAACCCTAGAGGCAGCAGGAAGAACAGATGCAAGAGCACTATTTAGTTCTGCACATTTATATTTACAACTACTCACAGATATTCATCTTAAATCGTATGATATTGAAGAAAACGTGTCGAAGAAAGGCGATATACGTTTTGTGAGGTTGTTTGGTGCTGTTGCATTTTTTATCCTTGCGCTTGCCTGTATTAATTTTATAAATCTTTCCACCGCAAGGTCTGCCAATAGGGCAAAAGAAGTTGGCCTTCGTAAAGTGATCGGTTCGCCACGAAACAGCCTCATTAAACAGTTCCTTACTGAATCATTATTGTATAGCTTCCTTTCTTTTTGTATAGGGATTTTAATAGCTTATTTATTATTGCCATTATTTAATGAAATCGCATGTACCCAGTTGACAATTCCATTGACAAAATGGTGGATATTACCGGTGTCGTTTATCTCTACAACAGTTATAGGTTTAACGGCAGGAATTTACCCGGCCTTTTATCTTTCAGCTTTCAAGCCAATTAATGTGTTAAAAGGACAATTGAGCAGAGGTAGTAAGAATTCGGGTTTACGGAGTACTTTGGTAGTATTTCAATTTACAACTTCTCTGATTTTATTGATAAGTACTTTGGTTATTTATCGGCAAATGCAATTCATAATTAATAAAAAAATTGGCTTTGATAAAGACCAAGTAGTAATGATTCAAGGAACCAATACTTTGGATAAACAAACTGCATCCTTTAAAAATGAATTATTAAAATTGCCCCAGGTTAAAAGTGTTTCAGTAAGTGATTTTATTCCCATAGCCGGAATGAAGAGAAATGGAAATACTTTTTGGAAAGAAGGTAAAGTAAATGGAGAAGGTGGAGTATCTGCTCAAAACTGGGTCGTAGATGATAGTTATATACAAACGATGGGAATGAATTTAATTGCAGGAAGAAATTTTTCGAAAGCGATGTCTACTGATTCACAGGCTGTCATTATAAACAAAGCAATGGCAGATAAACTGGGATATAAAAATCCTCTTGGAAAAGTAATCACTAACGGAAATAACTATACGATCATAGGAGTGTTGGAAGATTTCAATTTTGAATCAATGAAACAACAGATAAGTCCACTCTGTATGTTTCTTGGAAACAGCAATGGCATTGTTTCTGTAAAGATAAAAGGGAAGGATATGAAGAAAACGCTAGCTGCTATCTCTGGTGTCTGGAAGAGTTTTCTGCCAAATCAATCTATGCGATACGTTTTTCTTGATGAAAGTTATGCAGCCATGTATGCAGATGTTCAACGGATCGGATTAATTTTTGCTTCATTTGCAGTACTTGCAATTTTAATAGCCTGCCTTGGTTTGTTTGCTTTGGCTGCTTTCATAGCAGAGCAACGTAGTAAAGAAATAAGCATTCGCAAAATATTGGGAGCATCAATTACAAATGTATTCACATTGCTCATAGGTAATTTTTTAAAACTTGTTTTTATATCCTTATTGATAGCGGTACCGATCGGATTTGTGCTGATGCGACAATGGTTGCAGGATTATAGCTACCGCATATCGATAACGTGGGATGTATTTGCAATATCCGGTTTGGCAGTACTGGTGATTGCATTATCAACTATTTGTTACCAGTCAATAAAAGCAGCAATTACAAATCCGGCGAAGAATTTAAAAGCTGAATAAAGAGTGGTGAATTGCCAAAATGAAAAAATATTTGTAATGGAAATTTATTTATTAAATAATTAATAAACAGACTCCTTTATTTATAAGGGAGAGGAGGCAATAATGATAGAATTAAAACACATTTCTAAGTGGGTAAATGTTGGTGGTAACCGGGTCTTTTTATTAAAAGATATTAATCTTACCATTAATGAAGGAACATTTATCAGTATTATGGGGCCATCTGGTTCTGGAAAATCAACATTGCTGAATGTTATTGGTATGTTAGATGAGTTTGATGATGGTGAGTATGATTTTCTCAGCCAGCCAGTTCACAAACTTAAAGAAAAGCAAAAGTCGCAATTGTATAAAAGTCATATTGGCTTTGTTTTTCAGGCTTATCATTTGATTGATGAGCTGACGGTATATGAGAATATTGAAACGCCATTGCTGTATCAAAATATAAAGTCTTCAGATAGGCAAGCCATCGTTGCTGATATCTTAGACCGATTTAATATTGTTGGAAAGAAAGATCTGTTTCCAACACAATTATCAGGAGGACAACAACAAATAGTGGGCATAGCAAGAGCATTGGTTGCGAAACCCAAATTGATACTGGCAGATGAACCAACCGGAAACCTTAACAGTAAGCAAGGTGAAGAAATAATGGAGATCTTTAAACAACTAAATGAAGATGGTGTAACCATAATTCAGGCAACACATTCTGAAAAAAATGCTGCTTATGGCTCTCAGATCATTAATTTATTGGATGGCAAAGTAGAAAAGATAGAATTAAAATAGTTAAGGGTTCGTTCGTTCGGATGGGAAAAAGTTTTTGGGCAAACCTAAAAGCGAAGATAAAATGCTGTCCCCTCATTTTCTTTAGATTGAACAGTGATACTTCCTTTATGTACCATCATAATTTGTTTGCATAAACTTAACCCAATACCGTTGCCATTTTTCTTGGTACTAAAAAAAGGAACAAATATTTTATCCAATATGTCATCAGGCATACCTGATCCATTGTCTGCCAGTTTGATGATGATTTTGTTGTCATTATCAGTATAAGCGGATAAAACTATTTTAGGATCGGGTTTGCTCTTTACTGCATCAATGGCATTAAGAATGAGGTTTATCAAGACCTGCTCTATTAAACCGACATCTATTTCTACAGAGAGAAGGGGCTCTTTTAGAATAATTGATGCCTCGATATTTTTTTGCAATAGGGTTGGTTGCATTAGTCGGTGAAGATTTTCAAATAACTCGCTGATGAAAACCTTCGCCAGATTTGCTTTGGTGATTTTATTTAAGTTTCGGTAGGTCTCTGTAAACTTGAGTAAGCCCTCGCTTCTTTTTCGGATGGTGTCTATGCCTAGTTCGAGATCTTCCGCGATACCGGAAGGATCTGTCGTCTCCAGTGCAAATTGTTTTAGTCTGCTTTGTAGTGTATTGGCGAGTGAAGAGATGGGGGCCACTGAATTCATGATTTCATGTGTCATTACACTCAGTAGTTTCTGCCATGCTTTTGATTCAGTCTCTTCTAATGCCTCATTTACGTTTTGAAATGCAATGAGTTTGTATTGTATGTTCTCGGTTTGAAAAGCAGTCGCCGATAAAACTACTTTTAAGTTGCTCCTTTCGCGATGAATCGTACTGATGATTCTTTCACCGGGAACAAGTCCGACAATTTGTGTATAGAGTGCATGATCTCTCTTCTCTAGAGAATGAATGGTTTTTAAATAAGGCACTTGTAATATTTTTTTTAGTGATTCATTCATCCAGATAATATTCCCACTTTCAATTTCATACGAAAAGATGCCTGTGTCTACTAACTCCAATACTTTCTGGAGGTACTGGTATTGGGTTTCTTTTTCTTTGCTGATTACTTTAAACGTTGAATTGATTTCGTTGAAACCTTGTCGTAGTGGCTGTAAATCAGTTGGGGCCTGTTTGACATTAAAGTGTCTTGAAAAATCCCGGTAGTGGATGGATTCAACGAACTGTTCTACTTCATCCTGTGCTTTTTTATGCAAACGATAAAAGTCGATCACTTGGAAAATAATAATTGGTAGAAGAACAATGTCAAAAATATATATATCCTTCAGTACGGTGAATGCGAAAATGAGAAGAGTGGTAAGTAATAATACAACTCTCCATAAAATACTCCAGTCTAGTTGTTTAAATTTCATATTTACTTAACCTCCTATATAAAGCAGTACGTGTTAGCCCCAGTTCTTTTGCCGCTTTTGTAATATTGCCATTGTTTTTTTCTATCACTCTTAAGATGGTGTTTTTCTCAAGAGTGCTTAGTTTTGTTTCATTATCATCCGGCATGTTTTGATTGGATGATTCGATAGGAGAAAAAATTAAATCATCGGGTTCCAGTACATTGCCGTCCGACATAATAATAACCCTTTCAATTATGTATTGGAGTTCTCTTACATTACCCGGAAAATGATATTGTTCTAACTTTTGTAATGCTGCATCTGAGAAGCGGATGTCGTTTTTGAAATACTTTGTTGAGTAGATCTTTGCAAAATGTTTTGTGAGCAACACAATGTCTTCCTTTCTTTTACGCAAAGGTGGTACAATAATTTCCACCGTATTAATACGATATATTAAATCTTTTCTGAAGCGATTTTCATTAGCTAATTCATTCAGCGGAAGATTTGTGGCACAGATCAATCGAATATCGACAGGTATTGATTGATTAGAACCAATACGCGTAATTTGCCTGTTCTGGAGAGCCGTTAATAATTTAGCTTGTTGTTGCAATGAGATGTTCCCTATTTCATCTAAGAATAAAGTTCCCCCGTTGGCTGCTTCAAATCTCCCGATTCTATCGTCTTTGGCATCAGTGAATGCACCTTTTTTATGGCCAAATAGCTCGCTTTCAAATAAAGATTCGGTAAGCGCACCGATATCGACTTTTATATAGGGTTGTTTGTTGCGTAAAGACTTTTCATAAATGGCCTTCGCGATCAAATCTTTTCCGGTTCCATTCTCTCCTAGAATTAAAATATTGGCATCAGTAGGTGCTATCTTTTCAATCTTGGCGAAGATATCTAGCATTACATCGCTGGTTCCCAATAAATCAGGATTGAAATTTTTGTTTTTTGTTTGATGGTTAACCGAAGATGTCTGTTGCGCTTTATCCTTTAAGGTATTCGTAATAGTAGATACTAATTTTTCGTTATGCCATGGCTTTACAATAAAATCTGATGCGCCTTCTTTTAATGAACGTACAGCCAGATCGATATCTCCATAAGCCGTGATCATAATGACAGAGGTTTCAGGCTTTAATTCTTTAATACGTTTTAACCAATACAGACCTTCATTCCCTGTATTGATGGAGGCATTAAAATTCATATCCAATAAAACCAGATCAAATGAATTTGAAGAGATGAGTGATGGAATATTTTCCGGATTCTTTTCAGTAACAACTTGCTGTACTTCTGTTTTTAACAATAATCTTACAGCAGTTAAGACATCTATATCATCATCGATAACCAATATACTTGCTTTCAATAAACTCATACTTCAAAAATAGTTTTGTTCGTTATTAATACAAAGATAAGTGATTTGGGAGCCCTTTAAAAGTATTAACTTTTGATTAATTCTTTATTATTTTTCTTATGATGTTTCTGTCTTAAAGCTAAGATCGTTATTTTTGAAGTGTGATAAATGGCTTTCAGTGAGAATTTCTTTATAAAACTAAACTTTAACTATTTTGTAAGCTTATGAAAACAAAAAACATTATCCTCATCTTAGTATTCGCTCTTTTAACATCATATGCTGATGCACAAGGTAAAAGGAAGATTCGGAATGTGATTATGATGATTCCCGATGGTACTTCTACCAGTGTATTGTCGATATCGCGTTGGTATAACAGTGGCCCTGCGCTGAAGTGGTTATCTCTTGATCCTTATGTTTGTGGGTTGGTTAAAACACACTCTTCGAATGCTCCGATTGGTGACTCTGCTCCAACATCGAGTTGGTACGCAACCGGATATGCTTCTCAAACCGGATTTATCGCTACCTATCCACCACAAGATGACGGTAATGATTTAGTGAAAGTAGATAAAGAAAAAGCCTATCAGCCATTGATGACGGTATTGGAAGCGGCTAAGTTATCCGGAAAAAAGACCGGGCTCGTTTTTACCTGTCAATTTCCACATGCTACACCTGCTGACTTCTCTGCACATAGCCGAGATCGGAATGCATATCACATGATTGCCGAACAAATGATTCACAACCGAATTGATGTGCTGTTTGGTGGTGGAACTTCTTTTATCAATAAGGAAAATAGACAATATTTAGCTAAGAATGGATATGATACTTTGTTTATGGATGAAAAGTCGGCAAGTTTTGAAAATGGTAGCGACTATAGAAAATTTAAACAACTATCAGGCCCAAAAGCTTGGGCATTATTTAGTCCGGTTGACGTTCCAAATGATATAGACAGAAACCCAAACCAGATTCCTTCGCTGGCAGAGATGACACAAAAAGCGTTAGCGCTTTTGTCAAAAGATAACAAGCAAGGATTCTTTATGATGGTAGAGGGTAGTAAGGTCGACTGGTCTGCCCATAATAATGATCCCATCGGTGTGATTACTGAGTTTCTTGCTTTCGACAAGGCTGTAGGCACTGCTATAGCGTTTGCGAAAGCGAAGGAGAAAGAGGGTGTTGAAACGATAATTGTAATATGTCCTGATCATGGCAACAGTGGTATTAATATGGGAAGTCGCCTGTCTAATTCGGGGTATGATAAATTAAGCTATTCAAAACTCTATGGGCCTCTCAAACAATTTAAACTTACTGCTGATGGCATTGCAAAAGAGATGGTGATGCCCTTAAATATAAACAAAGATTTTAAAGCCGATTCTGTATTCCTGACTTCTGCTTTTCGAAAAGGAGATCCTTCAATAGTACTGACGGCGGAAGAGGTAAAGTTGCTTCAGGAGGAATATGCTAAGTTATTGGGAAATGCTGAAAGAGTCGGTAATCTGGTTAAACCGATTGCTAAGATTATCACCTCAAGAACGTATATCGGTTTTACAACGAATGGACATACCGGTGAAGATGTGTTTCTGGCTGTATATTCCACAGGGACTAGCTTGCATGGTGTGGTAGGCAGTGATGACATCAACCGGTTTTTTTGTAAGCAATTGTCAGTAGGCGGTATCCCAGTCAATCTAAATGATTCGACAGCCAGATATTTTAGCCGCCACACCGAAGTGTTAAAGGGGTATGATTTTAAAATTTCAGGATTTGATAAGGCCTCCAAAACCGGTGCAGTGCTTGAGGCACGTAAAGGCGATGTAGTTATTACGATTCCTGCTAATAAAAATGAACTCTTTATCAATGGTGTACGAAAGACCTTGAATTCTGTAGTGATCTATGATGATATCAATAATGTGTTTTATCTGCCTAAGACAATTGTGAAGGATTATAAGATATAACTTTTACGAGGAGAAAATCTCTGCATAGCATAAAGGCGATTTCTCTCTCCAATGGGAATAACGGGGATTGTTGAAATACCGATAGTTGTTGAAGAATGAATGTTAAATTAAAAAAGCTGTTTCGGTATAGGAAACAGCTTTTTTAATAAATATGATTTCGGAAAGTTGAAAACTATCTTAGCTTTTCAATTATTTCAGGAAGCTGACGGATGCAAGCAAGCTCTTTCCATGCCCTGCGGGCTTCGATGGCTGGAACACCAAAGTAAGCTTTTCCACCTTCTAATGATTTATCTACAGCTGATGTAGCTAAAACCACGGCTCCTTTTCCTATAACAATATCTTTGTTGATGGCCACACGTCCCCAGAGGATGACGTCGTCTTCTATTCGGGTTACTCCGGCAATAGCTGCATGGGCACCTATTAAACAATGTTTTCCGATGTAGGTATCATGTCCAACCTGAATATGGTTATCGGTTTTTGTACCGAACCCAATGATGGTATCACCTGATACGCCTTTGTCGATGCAACAGTTTGCGCCTATTTCAACATTATCTTCCAGAATTACTCTGCCGCACGATTCAAACTTACGGTATCCGGCAGGCTTGCGTTGGAAGTAGTAAGCATCGGCTCCTATAACAGTTCCTGATTGAATGATCACATTGTTTCCAATAACCATGTGATCATAGATCGTGACGTTAGGATGGATAAGGCAATTAGTTCCAATCTTAACATGGTTGCCAATGAAGGCACCAGGCTGGATAATCGTGCCTTCGCCAATTTCAGCTGAGTCGCTGACCATAGCTGTAGCAGGAACAAAAGGACGGAACTTCTTTACTAATGAAACATAAGCAGCGAAGGGATCGTCGTGAAAGATCAAGGCTTTTCCTTCGGGGCACTCTACCTTCTTGTTGATGATGATTGTAGTAGCATTTGAGTGAAGTGCCTTTGAGTAATATTTTGGATGATCAACAAAAGTAAGATCACCAGCTTGAACCATATGGATTTCGTTCAGTCCGGTTATCTGGAAGTTGGGATCGCCATGGTATTCAGCTTCAATAAGCTCGGCAACTTGGTCGAGTGTTTGGGCAGGTGTAAGTTGCATGTTTAGAAATATAAGGGATTATTTAACTCGTTCTGAGTAATCGCCTGTACGGGTGTCAATTTTAATGCGTTCTCCGCTATTAACGAAAAGAGGTACATAAACTGTAGCGCCTGATTCAACAGTAGCTGCTTTTAGGGTACGGGTTGCTGTATCTCCTTTTAAACCTGGCTCAGCATAGGTAACTTCCATTTCAACAAATGGAGGTAGTTCGCAGGACAGGATTGTTTCTGTGTCGGCATGAAATACGATTTCGCAGATCTGCCCTTCTTTTAGAAACTGAGGAGCATTAATTAATGAAGGCACGACCAAAATTTGCTCGAATGATTCATTATTCATGAAGTTATATCCGTCACCTTCTTTGTAAAGGTATTGATACTGGCGACGTTCGATACGTGCGATATCTATTTTAACACCTGCAGGAAATGTGTTTTCAAGGGTGCGACCTGTTTTTAAACTTTTCAGCTTCGTGCGGACAAATGCATTTCCCTTGCCGGGTTTCACGTGTTGGAACTCGGTGATGACGTACAAATCGTTATTGAAATCAATGCATAAACCGTTTCTGAATTCAGCTGTAGTTGCCATAAATTATTGATGATTAATACTTAAGTTTTGTTTTTAAAAGCATGCAAAATTACAAAAAAAAGATGTATGTACAATGCTTTATTGATGGTTCTTTATGATTTATATTGTTCTATCAATAACTGTTGCGAACAGAAGTCGAATTCGTCGGGTTGATGATTTGAACAAACAATGATTATTCTATCAGAATTGCACTCGGTAATTAATTGACGATACCACGCGATCCCTTGTTGGTCAAGGTTTACTGTTGGTTCGTCAAGAATGGTAATGGCGGCTTCGCTTTGTAAAGCCAATAATAGTTTTAACCGTTGTTTCATGCCAGATGAAAACTGGATGATAGGTTTAAACATCTGTTTTTCCATTCCTAACTTGTGAATGATTTCATTCGTAGAGAGGTCATTTACGAATGATTTTAGCTTTCGTTGAAAGTTAATCATCTCGATGAGCGTAAACTCTTCAGGTAGCTCCAGATAGGGTGCTGAATAGCTAAGATGCTGATAGTATTGATCTGTATGAATCAATTTATGGTCGATTGTAAGCTGAACAGATCCTTCGGATGGTATGATAAACCCGCTCATTATTTTAGCAATGGTAGATTTTCCGGAGCCATTTGATCCCAACACCGCTAATCGATCCCCCCCATTCAATTGACTGTTTACATCTTTGAATATCCAATCGCGATTGAAGCGCTTTCCGATATTTTGTAAGTTTAAGTTTACAGGCTTCATCATAATTGGATAGGTTTATCTGCAGATAAATGGAAAGATGCTGAAACGGGTTAGATATTCTTCATGGAAAGCGAGATACGTTTACGGGCTTTATCTATCTCGAGTACTTTGACCTGAACCTTCATGTTTAGACTTACTGCTTCATTCGGATCCTTAATGAAGCGGTCGGTCATCTGACTGATATGAACCAACCCATCCTGGTGAACCCCAATATCTACAAACGCTCCGAATGCTGTAATGTTGGTTACAATGCCGGGTAATACCATTCCGACGACTACATCATCGATATTACGAACTGATTTATCGAATTCAAAGACATCAAATTTCTTGCGAGGATCTCTGCCTGGCTTGGAAAGCTCCAGCATAATGTCGGTGAGGGTTGGAAGACCGATGGTTTCGGTGATGAATTCTTCGAGTTTTAGTTTCTTGCGGAGTTCTTCACTACTCATGAGTTCGTTGATCGTGCAGCCAAGCTTTTTAACCATCTTTTCTACGACAGGGTAAGCTTCGGGATGAACCGCACTTTGGTCGAGTGGGTTGGCGGCATCACGAATGCGAATAAATCCTGCTGCCTGTTCAAAAGCTTTCTCTCCAAATCGGGTTACTTTCAAAAGCTCTTTCCGGCTTTTGAATCCGCCATTCTTTGTACGATAATCGATGATGTTTTTTGCAAGAACAGGTCCTAATCCCGATACATGGGTTAAGAGTTCTTTGCTTGCAGTGTTTAATTCAACGCCAACGGCATTAACACAACTTACAACAGTGTCTTCCAGACTCTTTTTCAATTGGGTCTGGTTCACGTCATGTTGATATTGCCCAACGCCAATAGATTTTGGATCTATCTTAACCAATTCTGCCAGTGGATCCATCAGTCTTCGGCCAATAGAGACTGCCCCTCTTACCGTAATATCATATTCAGGAAACTCTTCACGGGCAACTGATGACGCTGAATACACTGAGGCTCCGCTCTCATTTACCATAAGAGCAATGACTTCTTTGTTAAATGGAATCTTTTGAATGAAAAATTCTGTTTCGCGACCGGCAGTTCCATTACCTATCGCGATCGCTTCAATTTTATAGGAGGCAACCAGATTCTGAATCTTGGACATAGCTTGTTTAAACTCGCTTTGAGGAGGATGCGGGTAGATGGTCTCGTTGTGTAAAAGGGTGCCGTGCTTATCGAGACATACTACCTTACAGCCAGTACGGAAACCCGGGTCGATGGCTAAAACGTTTTTTTCTCCCAATGGAGGAGAAAGCAGAAGCTGACGAATGTTTTCGGCAAATACCTTGATGGCATCAAGGTCGGCTCGTTCTTTTGCTTTCTGAAGACACTCGGTCTCCATTGAGGGTTGTAAAAGACGATCATAGCTATCTGCTACCGCCTTTTTTACTTGCTGCGCGGCAGGGGTGTTCCCTTTTACAAAGAGACGATCGAGCTGATCTATGGCTCTTTGTTCTTCAGGTTCTACTTTGATTTTGAGAATTCCTTCGTCACTACCTCTTAGCATCGCAAGGATTCGATGGGAAGGAGCCTTGGAAAGAGGCTCGCTGAATTCAAACCAGTTTTCGTATTTCTGCCCATCTTCTTTTTTGCCACGCATTACTTTGGAACTGATGAATGCCTCTCTTTCGAAGAGTTGACGCATTCTGGAACGAGCTACATCATGTTCGCTTACCCATTCAGCAATAATATCACGGGCTCCAGCAAGTGCTTCATCTGTATTGCCTACTCCTTTTTCATCAGAAATGTAGGCTTCTGCTTTATCGTCAACATCCCCGGGTTGTTGATTGAAGATGATTTTTGCCAGCGGTTCCAATCCTTTGGCCTTAGCAACGGTGGCTTTGGTTTTACGCTTAGGTTTGAATGGTAAATAGAGATCCTCGAGAACGCTCATGGTCTCAGCGTTCACGATCTTCTGTTCCAGCTCTGATGTGAGCAAACCTTGTTCTTTGATGCTTTCTAAAATAGCATCGCGTCGTTTATCCAGATCTCGAAGCTGACCAATTCTGTCGCGGATAGAGGCGATGACGACTTCATCGAGTGTACCGGTTCTCTCTTTTCTATATCGGGCAAGAAAGGGAATTGTGGCTCCTTCATCGAGAAGCGATACCACATTGGTGACCTGCCATAATTGTAATGATAATTCGGCCGTTATTTTTTGAAGATGATTCATGAAGTGTTAAACGATTATTCCCAGCCCGAGGCAAGTACGTCGATTAAATGGATGGTCTTGATGGGTAGGTTATGTTTATCAATATATCCTTGCATATGCATTAAGCAGGTAGCATCGGTTGATACAATATATTCGGCACCAGTAGCGAGGGCATTCTGAACTTTTCTCTCAGCCAGTGCAAAAGAGATGTCCTCATTCTTAGTGGTGAACGAACTTCCATACCCACAACAAGTTTCGGTCTCCTGCATCTCAATGAGCTCGAGTCCCTTTACATGTTTGAGTAATAGACGAGGTTCTTTATGTATGTCCAGCTGGCGAAGGGCAGAACATGAGTCGTGATAGGTGATTCTATGAGGGAATGTCGCGCCTATATCATTTATTTTTAATACTTTAACGAGAAAGTTGGTGAACTCGTACATGTTCTTTTTCAGTACAAGGTATTCATTGTGAAGTGCCGAGTTAAAGAAAAGTTGATCATAATAGGTTTTTATAAACCCGACACATGAAGCAGAAGGACCAATAATGGGTCTGTTATGAGGAAAATCTTTGATTAACTTTCCACCTACAGCTTTAGCTTCATCCCAGAATCCGTTGTTATAGGCAGTTTGACCACAACAGGTTTGATTCGGATTATAATGAACTTCCAGACCTATTTTTTCTAAAATCTTGATCATGTTCATACCCGTTTCCGGATAGATTTGGTCGATATAACAGGGGATGAAAATGTCTACTACCATAATTAAAGCGAAGTATTTGGACAAAAATAACGAATAGTTATGACTTACTTGTCCTAAAAAATTGTGTTTTTTAAAACAGATGCAAAATTTATCTCGCAACCGATATGTTTTCTAACCTTCTATCGTAAAACCTGCTTGTATTAAATGATCCCAGTATTTGGGATACGACTTCTCAACCACCATAGGATTATCGATTTGAAGAGGGATGCCTGTTAATGTCAATGGTGCAAAACACATCGCCATTCGATGGTCATGGTAGGTATTGATACAAGGAATCAGGTTTTGAGTAGTCAATTTTTGCTTTTGTTGAGGAATTTCGAGTACAAAATTATCTCGTTCAATAGCTTGATAGCCTGCCTTGGCTAATTCTTTGATAATGGCGGTGATTCTATCCGTTTCTTTGATACGAAGAGAGCGAAGGCCACTAAGTTGAGCAGGGATCCCCTTTGCTGCAAGTGTTATGGCAAAAGTTTGTGCCAGATCCGGAATGTCGGTAAAGTCAGCTTTAAAAAAGGTTGCTTTATCCTGAATGTGTTTAAGTAGTAATCCTTCACTGGTGAATTGAGCATCAACCCCTATGCTTTCAAAAAGTATGCTAACAGCACTATCGCCTTGAAGACTATTTGGCGTTAGGTCTTTAAGTAAAACTTCTGCATCAGGATTGAGCGCAACCATTTGAAACCAGTATGAAGCAGCACTCCAATCGGGCTCAACGGTTAAATGTTTTGAGGTGTAGTCTTGTGGAGGTATGTGATAACTGTTTTTATAGCGCTGTATGTTAATACCCGTCTCTTCCATTAAGCGAGCGGTCATTTCAATATAAGGAAGGGAGCCAATGGTGCCATCTAAGGTTAGCTGTAACCCGTTTTCAAGTGCAGGGGCTATCATCATAAGCGCAGAGATGTATTGGCTACTAACGCCTGCCTCGATCGTTACAGCGCCTCCTTTAAGTTTCTTGCCTTTGATGTATAGTGGTGGAAAACCTTCCTTTTCGCCATATTCAATATCAGCTCCCAATGTTCTCAAGGCTTCGACTAATAATTTTACCGGACGTTGTTTCATACGATCTGAGCCGGTTAATATCCAGTTACCGGGTTCGATAGCCAGTCGGGCTGTCATAAAACGATAGACTGTGCCTGCAGGGCCTGCATCAAGTATAATGGATTCGGCAGTATTTCTGATAAAATTGCTTTGAATTTTATCCTGCATGAGATTGATTAACTGTTGCAAAAGAACGGTGTCGTTAGCATCTGAGAGATTATCAATTTCCATGAACGAATTAAAGCTTTTCATGATAAGGAGCCGGTTGGCAAAGCTTTTTGATGCAGGTAATGTTATTTCTGCCTTAATCGGTTTGTCTGGGGCGTGGATGATATATTGTTGTGCGCTCATGATCAATTTGGAGATGCTTGAATCAAACGAAGTTAAATGGAAATTAGAAAACGTAATGCATCCTTCAATAACTCAGGATCGCATTTGATATCATAAACTCCTTTGCCGATTTCATTCAAAAGTGTTAATCGAACCTGTCCGGAAACATTTTTCTTGTCGTGTCCCATCAGTTCAAGAAGTCGTTCGAAATTAGCCTCAGCTGGCTTGTATAGTTCAAAATTAAATAGAATAACCTCTTTGATCTCTTCGAATTGAGTAGCAGATAATGTAGTAAGTTGGGTTGAAAGCCAGGCTTCGGCTAACATCCCAAGGGCTACAGCCTGTCCATGAAGTAAGGGCTGGTTGTTTTCGAGTGCAAAGGTTTCGAGCGCATGCCCAATAGTATGACCAAAGTTGAGCAGCTTACGTAATCCCTTTTCGGTAGGATCTTGTTTTACGATTCCACTTTTTATTTTTAAAGAAGGAAGAATCAATGAACCCCAATCTTCTATCTCGGTATAATGTTTTGCTTTGATTGCGTTCCAATACTCCTTATCCGCAATGAGCGCATGCTTCAGTATCTCGCCATAACCCGATTGAAGTTGATCTGTAGGAAGTGTTTTTAGAAAAGCAGGGTTGATAAATACTGCTTGTGGATCAGCAAACACACCGATTTGATTTTTTAATCCTCCCAGGTCAACACCTGTCTTGCTACCTGTAGAAGCATCAACCTGTGATAAAAGAGTGGTAGGAATATTATAAAAACGGATTCCTCTTTTGTATGTTGCTGAAACAAAACCACCCATATCGGTGATGACGCCACCGCCAAGATTAATCATGACTGATCGGCGGTCAGCCCCATTCTCCGTTAATGCTTCCCAAAGATGTGTACAGATTTCAATGGTCTTATTCTCTTCGCCCGATTCAATCTCAATGATGTCAGCCTGTGAGAGTACTTCTACATTGGTAAGCAGTTGAGGAATACAATGTTGATATGTGTTTTCGTCAACCAGGATAAAGAATACGCAGCCTGATTCGGCCTCTTTGTTGAGTAACTGATTGATTGTTGAGAAATCATTATCAGCTAAAATAAGGGGGTACCCCAGCGGATTTAGTACAATATCTGTATTCATAATATGCAAAAGTACTCAAAAATGATACTTCACTTTTCATCTTTGTAATGAATCGTTATCTATTTTTGGTGAAAATTGAAAACAATGATCTTATTTGATGATACAGCTATAGCATTTGAAAGCAAAAATGATAACGATTTACTGCGTGCTTTTTTTCTGTTCAAAACTGTTGCAAACCCTTCATTAGTAAAAATGAGCAAGGTGCTGGTTGAGACTGCTCAAAAAATACATTTCCCGGTTGCATGGGCTGTGAAACCTACAATCTATCGTCAATTTGTAGGTGGTGAATCCATTGAAAATTGTTTTAAGCTGGTAAGGGTACTTGAAAAATATCATGTAAAGGCGATTCTTGATTACTCGGTTGAAGGAATGAGTAGTGAGTCCATCATACAACATACACTGGAAGAAACACTTCGTACGATTGATAATGCTGCTATTGATGCAAATGTTCCTTTTGCAGTATTTAAACCTACGGCATTATGCTCTCATGAGGTTTTAGAGAAGGCTGCCGACCCAAACTATGCGTTGACCGAAACTGAAAGAGGAGAAGCCTCAAAGTTTAAAGAGCGAATAGCTGTTTTATGTAAACGGGCATATGAAAAAGAAGTACGCCTGATGATAGATGCTGAGGATTCGTGGTATCAGTCGTTTGTTGATGATGTGATCACTGAAATGATGATGTTATATAACAAGGAACGTGCGATTGTTTTCAATACATTGCAAATGTATAGAGCTGATCGGTTGGACTTCTTAAAAGCATCGTATGAAAAGGCCGTAGCCAATAATTATTATCTGGGGGTTAAGTTTGTAAGGGGGGCTTATATGGAAAAAGAGCGTGAACGGGCATTCCAGATGGGCTATCCTTCGCCAATTCATCCCGATAAACAAGCTACAGATGACGCTTTTGATGCTGCACTACAGTTTTCCATGGAGCATCTTGATCGGATATCGATCTTTTGTGGAACGCACAATGAAAACAGTTGCCGGTTGTTTGCAACATTGATGGAAAAGCAAGGATTGAGTAAGGATGATGAACGATGTTACTTCTCGCAGCTGTATGGGATGAGTGATAACATCAGTTTTAATCTTGCAAATAAAGGATATAATGTTGCAAAATATGTTCCCTACGGTCCGGTAAAATCAGTATTGCCTTATCTGATTAGAAGGGCGGAAGAGAATACCTCTATTGCGGGACAAACAAATCGGGAACTCTCACTGATTAAAAAGGAACGACAAAGAAGAAAAAATTTAAGAGCACCAATATCTTGATTATAGGGAGAGACCGATTGAAAAAAACGCACGTCCTTTCA
>JAHEYR010000012.1:0-17502 GCA_023251485.1 Bacteroidales bacterium | reverse complement strand
AAGTGGTCGAAAGGACGTGCGTAGTGTGACTGACACGCTATTTTATCCAAAAGATGCTGACATCAACAAATCGATATCCTGAAATGGTTGACGAAACGTGTCGCTGATAAATTTATTGGTAACTGTTCCGTTATACATATAAACTCCCTGACGAACCCCCATGTCTGTTTTCAACAGTTCGGTTAGTCCTCCGCGTTCTCCAATATCAAGCAATATCGGTAGTAGCACATTACTTAATGCAATACTTGCTGTATGTGGAACCTTTGATGGAATATTGGGTACGCAATAATGCGTTACGCCATATTTAATGTATACAGGGTTATTATGATCGGTGACACGAGAGGTCTCAAAACATCCTCCCTGATCGATACTAACATCAATCAGTAAAGATCCTGCTTTCATCTGGGCGATCATCTCTTCCGATATAAAACAAGGCGTACGACCTTCTTTTGAATGCACGGCTCCAATCACCACATCGGCTGTACGAAGTGCTTCCGAAAGTGTTTTGTGTTGAATGATAGAGGTAAAGATACGCGTATTGAGGTTGTTTTGTAAACGACGTAGTTTATAAACTGAATTATCAAACACTTTTACCATGGCCCCCATTCCCATAGCAGCACGGGCTGCAAACTCACCAACTGTACCCGCTCCCAGAATCACGATCTCACTTGGACTGATTCCTGAGAAACCTCCAAGCATAACCCCGCGACCGTATTCGGGATGACTGAGATACTCGCCGGCAATCAGGATGCAGGTATTCCCTGCTATTTCGCTCATCGCTCTGATAATCGGGAAGGCCTTTGTACGATCCTTCATTAATTGAAAGCTTATAGCCGTTGTCTTTTTAGCAGAGAGACGTTTGAAAAACTCTTCACATAATCCGGGAAGTTGAAGAAACGATAGTATGGTTTGACGGTTTCGAACCATTTCAATCTCTTCAATGGTTGGGGCTGCCATCTTTAAAATGATATCGGCTTGATAGATCTCGCGAACATCTTTAACGATTTGTGCACCTGCTTCGCTATAGCGATTGTCTTCGTAATGAGCTCCGTTTCCAGCTCCGGTTTCAATAAATATCTTATGTCCATGAGCCATTAGCGTACCCACGGCATCAGGCGTTAATGGTACCCGCTTTTCATTATCAGATATCTCTTTCGGAATACCAATTATTAACTTGCGTTTGCTTCGTAAACATTCTAATGTCTCCTCCAGTGGAATGATCTTTTCCATCGGCGACATTCCAATATTCCCTTCATCATGCCCAACCATATCCTGTTTACATTAATATTTTTTCATCAGAACAAATAATCGTTCGAACATCAGTTTCCTCATCTACCTGTATGTTGATTGAGACAAAGTTTTCGGGAAGGAGATTCTCAATCATCTCAGGCCATTCAATGAAACAATAGTTTCCACTGTATACATACTCTTCGTATCCTATATCAATGGCTTCAGTTTCTTTTTTTAATCGGTAGAAGTCGAAATGAAAAACACTTTCGCCTTTTAGTGTTAAGTATTCATTAACAATAGCAAAGGTAGGACTGTTTACAACATCTTTTACATGCAGTTTATGGCAAAGTGTTTTAATAAAAGTAGTTTTTCCTGCGCCCATTTTTCCAAACAGCGCAAAGACGCGATGTTTGGAGAATGTGGTTAATATTTGAGTGGCAGCGGAGTCAAGACTATGAACATTTTCACAGACAAATTTCAATTGCATAGAGCTGCTTATTTTGGTTTTAGTGTGATAAAAGGAATTAACATCTCTTCCATAGAGATGCCTCCATGTTGAAATGTGTTTCGGTAATAGTTGACGTAATAGTTAAAGTTATTAGGGTATGCAAAGAAATCGGTGCTCCGGCAAAACACATAACATGAACTTACATTACCTTTTGGCAGAAATGCATCCGAAGGATTCTTTACTTCAAAAACCTCTTTTTTGTTGTAATTAAGCGTCTTCCCAGTTTTATATCGTAAGTTGGTGTTGGTATTTCTATCACCAATAATCTTTACAGCATTAGTTACCTTCACAGAACCATGGTCGGTCGTAATAATGATGTTGCATTTCTTTTCGGCAATATATTTGATCATATCGAAAAGCGGACTGTGCTTAAACCATGAGACGGTAATAGAACGATAAGCTGCTTCATCATCTGCCAGCTCGCGAATGACATCCATTTCAGTACGGGCATGCGAAAGCATATCTACAAAGTTGTAGACGATGACATTTAACTTATTGCCAGTAAGATTTGGAAGGTTTTCGACAAGTTTCTTGCCTGCATTTAGGTTGAGAATCTTTGTATATGAGTGTTTTATGTCTTTGCCAAATCGTTTTAGGAGTTCGGATAGCAGATCACCCTCATACTGATTTTTGGTCCCTTCGTCATCTTCATTGACCCAGAAGTTAGGATACTTCTTGCTGATTTCTGTTGGCATCAAACCTGAGAAGAGTGCATTTCTGGCATATTGAGTTACAGTAGGCAAGATGCTGTAATAAACTTCATCTGATTCAACCCTGAAATAATCTTCGAAAACAGGTTGTAGCACTTTCCATTGGTCGTATCTAAGATTGTCAATCAATATCAGGAAAGTAGGAGGGGCATCTTCTGTGAGAAGTGGAAATACCTTTTCGCGAATCAGTGTATGTGATAAAACAGGTCGGTCTTTATCTTTTCCACTTAACCAGTCGATATAATGGCTTTCAATAAATTTATTGAAGACATTGTTTGCTTCCTCTTTCTGCATCTTGAGGACATCTTTAATGCCCTCGTCTGTCGATTTATCCAGTTCTATTTCCCAATGAACCAGTTTCCGATAGACCTCTACCCACTCTTCGAAGTTGAGACGATTGGAGATTTCCATTCCAATAAATCTGAATTCTTGTTGATAATTGTGGCTGGTCTTATCACTGACAAGCTTTTTCTTTTCAAGAATACGTTTTAGTGATAGCAGAATTTGATTAGGATTAACTGGCTTGATTAGATAATCTGATATTTTCGAGCCTATTGCATCTTCCATAATCGACTCTTCCTCACTTTTCGTGATCATGACAACAGGTAAGTTTGGAAACTTACTTTTAATCTGTTGCAACGTGTCAAGACCAGATAATCCCGGCATGTTTTCGTCGAGGAAGACAATATCGAATTGTTTTGCTTTTACTTGATCCAGGGCTTCGTCTCCACTGGTTGCGGTTGAAACATCATATCCCTTCTCTTTTAAGAATAGAACATGAGGTTTTAGTAACGATATTTCGTCATCAGCCCACAGAATCTGTACTTTCTCCATAAAACCTTCTCTCTGAAAGAAACAATTGAAAAAAACTAACTATTTTTGACCTACCAATGAAACGTGTTTTTTACAAAATAGTTGTTCCATTGCTTTTTCTTTCTGCATAATACAAAAATAAGTAATAAGTGAGCACTTTAGCACCTAATAAACGAAAAATCTTTAACGATCCGGTACATGGTTTTATTACTATCCCGAGTGAATTAGTGTTCGATATTATTGAACATCCATATTTTCAGCGGTTAAGGAGAATCAGACAGCTGGGATTAACCCCATTGGTATATCCAGGCGCCTTACATACACGCTTTCAACATGCTTTAGGAGCCATGTATTTAATGGGGGTTGCTATTGATACCCTCAGGCAGAAAGGTAATGAAATCACACCTTGTGAAGAAGATTCAGTCATTCTGGCTATCTTATTGCATGATATTGGTCACGGTCCTTATTCGCATGCATTGGAACATAGCATCGTTCATTGTATGACGCATGAAGATCTTTCCATCCTTTTTATGAAAAGGTTGAACGAAAAGTTTGATGGAAAGCTAACAGATGCAATTTCCATTTTTAATGATACCTATCCTAAAAGGTTCTTGCATCAACTTGTATCCAGTCAACTAGATACAGATCGACTGGATTATCTGAAACGTGATAGCTATTTTACCGGTGTATCTGAAGGAGTGATCAATACCGACAGGATTATTGCCATGCTCAATGTTCACAATGACGAGCTTGTGATGGAAGGTAAAGGAATTTACACTATCGAGAAGTTTATCATGGCACGCCGTTTTATGTATTGGCAAGTCTATTATCATAAAACTGTAGTGGCTGCCGAACAGGTGTTGATTCATATCTTAAAACGTGCAAAAGAGCTGGTAGAGGCCGGCGTTGAGCTTTTCGGATCTCCTCCGCTACAGTTCTTTTTAGCAAATCGGTTCACCAAGTCTGATTTTGAAGAGCAAGCTGATATTTTAGATACATTCGCTCTTTTGGACGACTTCGATATTTATGCAGCTATAAAGGTATGGGTTTATCATCCCGATCCGATGCTTTCTTATTTGAGCAGTAGCTTGATTAACCGGAAACTGTTTAGGGTGGAATTGCAAAATGAACCATTTGATTCTGATTATATTGAGAAGGTGAAAAAACAGGTAGGTGCTTTTCTATCAGACGTTTTAGATGAGGGAGAAAACATGGTATTTGAAGGCACGATCACCAATAATGCATATAATCCCGAGAGTGACAAAATTAAAATACTGTACCGCGATGGCGCTGCTGTCGACATAACGGAAGCCTCTGAACAAATAAATGTTTCAGTTCTCTCAAAATCAGCCATGAAACATTTTTTATGTTATCCAAAACTCTCTACATAACGTATCTTTACTATATCGAACGATAAAAAATCGTTACTTTGCAGAAAATTAATAGGATGTCGTAATTCATTATTCGCAACATCCGTGTGTTGAACTAAGTTTTTTGCTAACTATTTTGGTTTCAACTCATTCAATAACATTTAATTCTGATTTAAGCGATGGAATTTTCAGCCGATCAAATAGCACAATTTTTAAATGGTGAGGTTCAGGGTGATCCTGAAATCAAGGTTTCAAATTTATCTAAAATAGAACATGGTGAGCCTGGAACGCTTAGTTTTCTGGCTAATCCTAAATACACTTCTTATATTTACACAACCGATGCTTCAATTGTAATTGTTGGAAAAGACTTTGTCCCTGAGCAAGCTGTTAAGGCTACATTGGTAAAGGTTGACGATGCTTATGCTGCTTTTGCACAACTTCTGGAGATTTATGATCAGTTTAGAAAAAACAGTAAAACAGGGATCTCCAGTCTCTCGTTTATTCATTCAACAGCAAAAGTTGCCGATGATGTTTATGTAGGCGAGTTTGTTGTGATCGGAGCTAATGTGACTATTGGAAAAGGATCTAAAATCTATCCTCAGGTTTATATTGGCGATAATGTTACGATAGGTGAAGAAACAACGCTCAACCCGGGTGTTAAAGTTTATCATAACTGTGTTATTGGAAGTCGTTGTACCTTACATGGCGGTGTCGTAATTGGTGGTGATGGTTTTGGCTTTGCACAACAACAAGGAGTCGATTATAAGAAGGTACCACAAATTGGAAATGTAGTTATCGAAGATGATGTCGAAATTGGATCGAATACAACCATCGATCGTGCTACATTAGGTAATACGATTATCCATAAAGGGGTTAAGCTGGATAACTTAATTCAGATTGCTCATAATGTAGAAATAGGAGAGAACACCGTTATTGCGGCGCAGACAGGCATTTCTGGATCTACTAAAATTGGCAAACAATGTCAGTTAGGAGGTCAAGTAGGTTTAGCCGGGCATCTTGTTATTCCTGATAATGTGAAAATTGCTGCGCAAAGTGGAATAGCGAATAGCTTAGCTAAAGATGGTTCCATATTAATGGGATCACCTGCTTTTGAAATAGGGCCGTATAGAAAGTCTGCCGTTGGATTCAAAAAATTACCTGATATCATGAAGCGTCTGGATCTACTTGAAAAGAAGCTGAATGAACTCGAAGGTGGCAAATAGTTTTGTGCTACCATTCACATATATGAATTGTTTTAAATACATAATATTACTAACTGTTTAGGGTAAAAGATATTTTCTTAATTTTGCCCGCCATGAAAACTATGAAACAAAGAACTGTAAAAGAATCGGTAACACTAACTGGTGCGGGACTACATACCGGACAGAACGTTTCTATTACCTTTAATCCGGCTCCTGATGGACATGGGTATAAATTTCGTCGTATTGACTTGGAAAATAGCCCTGTAATAGAAGCGGATGCCGACCTTGTTGTAGATACATCTCGTGGAACAACGCTAGAAAAGAATGGCGTACGTGTTTCGACGGTGGAACATGTTCTGGCTTCTCTTTCAGGTATGGGCATTGATAACTGCTTAATTGACCTCGATGGTGAAGAGACCCCAATACTGGATGGTAGTGCCCGCTATTATGTTGAAGCACTTGAAAAAGTAGGTTTTGTAGAACAATCTTTTGATAGGGAATATCTGGTTTTAGATGAAACCATCACCTATTCAAATAGCTCCAGAAAGACTGAAATGATTGCAGTCCCTGATAATGATTTCAGAGTATCAACAATGATTGATTATGAGACCAGAGTGCTGGGAACCCAGTTTGCCTCCATTCAGAGCATCAATCAGTTTAAGGAAGAAATCAGCTCATGCCGTACTTTCGTATTCTTACATGAATTGGAATATCTGGTAAACAACAACCTGGTTAAAGGCGGCGATTTAAATAATGCGATTGTCTTTGTAAATCGCCCTATTCCTAAAGACGAACTTCAACGTCTGGCTACTTTCTTTAATAAGCCTGATGTCGAGGTTTTGCAAGAAGGTATCTTAAATAATATTGACCTTCGTTATCCTAACGAGCCTGCCCGTCATAAGCTTCTCGATGTTGTAGGCGATTTAGCATTGGTTGGCAAGCCTATGAAGGCTCATATCATTGCAACCCGTCCTGGCCATTCAACAAATGTTGAATTTGCTAAGATGATCAAAAGGTATCTCAAGAAGAAATCACAATTTTCTGAAGTGCCTCATTTTGATCCTAATCAAGCCCCTTTACTTGATATCAATGCTATCAAGAAGATCTTGCCACATCGTCCTCCATTCCTTTTAATTGATAAGATTATCTCGATGGACGATAGCGGTGTGACCGGACTCAAGAATGTTACCATGAATGAAGCATTCTTTGTAGGTCACTTCCCCAATGAGCCGGTAATGCCTGGTGTGTTGCAAATAGAAGCCATGGCACAAGTTGGAGGTATTTATGTCCTTCGTACAGTTCCTGATCCTGAGAATTATATTACGTACTTCCTAAAGATCGAAAATGCTCGTTTTCGTCATAAAGTAGTTCCAGGTGATACATTACTTTTCCGTTTACGTTTGTTGTCTCCAATTCGTAGAGGCATTTGCGAGATGGAAGGAAAAGCCTATGTCGGAAATAAGCTGGTGATGGAAGCCCAACTGATGGCGCAGATATCTAAGAAATAAAGTATTATTAAATAACGGATTATCTATTTAAAATAACAGTATCCGCATGAATCAACCCCTTGCATATGTTCATCCACAGGCAAAGATTGCCAAAAACGTGGTTATTGAACCATTTGTCAATATTGAAAAAAATGTTGAAATAGGAGAAGGTACCTGGATTGGGTCGAATGTGACCATCATGGAAGGTGCCAGAATCGGAAAGAATTGTAAGATATTCCCCGGTGCTGTAATCGCGGCTATTCCACAAGATATGAAGTTTAGCGGAGAAGATACACTCGCACGTATTGGTGATAACACCACCATCCGTGAGTTTGTAACCGTTAACCGTGGAACGAAAGTAAGCGGAGAAACGGTCGTTGGAAACAATTGCTTGTTAATGGCTTATGTACATGTTGCGCATGATTGCGTAGTTGGCAACAATGTCATTCTTGGGAATGGTGTTCAGCTAGGTGGTCATATCATCGTTGATGAATGGGCTATTATCAGTGGTCTATCAGCCGTTCACCAATTCGTAAATATTGGAGCGCATTGTATGATCTCCGGTGGTTCGTTGGTTCGTAAAGATGTCCCTCCTTATACCAAAGCTGCTCGTGAACCCCTTTCATATGTTGGTGTAAACTCTATCGGGTTGCGCAGAAGAGGTTTCAGCAATGAAAAAATTAGTGAGATACAAGAGATCTACCGTTATATCTTCGTTAGAAATCTTAATGTCAGCAAGGCACTGGATATGATTGAAAGAGACTTGCCGGCTACTCCCGAACGCGATGAAATTCTATCTTTTATCAACAGATCGAGCCGTGGTGTAATGAAAGGTTACAGCCGTAGTAGAGGAATAGGCGAATAATGGAAAAGGCCCAATATTGGATTGATGGCCTTTCTTTGAATAAACACCCGGAGGGAGGATGGTATAAAGAGATTTACCGAAGTAATGAGGTAATCGCTTTATCTCATCTTCCTTCTCGTTTTTCAGGAAACAGGTCTTTTGCAACCTCGATCTATTTTCTGTTGGAGGGAACTGATTTCTCAACGCTACATAGAATCAAAGCCGACGAGATCTGGCATTTTTATGAAGGTTCTTCATTGGAGATTGTTTCTATCGATAGTGATGGAAACTTAGAAAAGGTTATTTTAGGTAGAAACCTACTCGCTGGAGAAAAATTACAACATGTAGTGCCTCATGGTTGTTGGTTTGGAGCTCGTGTGTTAGATCCAAATTCATATAGTTTAGTGGGTTGTGGTGTAGCACCTGGATTTGATTTTGAAGACTTCGAAATGGGCGATCGTTCAATATTACGAGCGAAGTATCCATTGTTGACCGGATTAATTGATGCATACACAAGATAATTTGTGATTTATCTTTGTTTAAGATTCTATTCGTTATCTTTGAATAATCCAAACATCTATTTTTATGAAATTACCTTCAGAAGTTTCATTTATAGATCTTCATACGCATTCGTTAAAAGAAGAATCTGATGTGTTTCAGATAGTAAACCTGTTCCCCGAACAGATGGATCAGCTATTCAATAATAAAAATCCATTCTCAGCTTATTCTATTGGTTGGCATCCCTGGTACTTAAAGCGTAATCAAATAGAAGTAACGATGGAAATGATCAGCAGGGTAAGTACCAATGATGCGATTGTAGCCATCGGCGAATGTGGATTAGATTTATTATGCGACCCGACAATTCCATTACAGCTAACAGTGTTTAAAGAGCATGCATTGATAGCAGAGGTAGTTAAAAAGCCTCTGATCATTCATTGTGTACGTGCTTTTAATGAATTGATACGATTGAAGAAAGAGATCATGCCATCTGTGCCGTGGATCATTCATGGATTCAATGCCAATCTGACTATTGGTAAAGAGCTGATCAGACATGGCTTTTATTTTTCATTGGGCAAAGCGCTTTTGGATGAAACATCGAATGCCGCTAAATTACTACCGGAAATGGCAACAGATCATCTCTTTTTGGAAACGGATGATTCGGATAAAAGCATAGAGACTATCTATCGGCAAGCAGCTTTATTGACAAAAGTGGATGTGGAGGAGCTAAGAAAGAGGATGGTGGCTAATTATTACACATCTTTCAACATCAGATAAAACGGTTCGGTAAGGTTTCTGTACGCTTGACTATATTTTCCATCTATAGTTCGGATACAAAGTGTTTCTTGTATCAATGTGTATTCTGATCTCGACAGTTCACCCATTAACCGGTTGGGTTGTTTTCCCTCTTTCGAAAAGACCAGACAACTTCTGTTTAAATAGAGATGATAACTTTGTGCGATTGCGATCAGGCTTTGCGCTTCCTGAACAGGAAGTATAAATGCGAAAATGCCATCAGTAGAAAGTAGTTTATCTACAGCATATAATAGTGCTTCGGGAGGAAGTGTGTCATTATGACGTGCAGCGCTTCTCTGTTTCTCAGGCGCTTTTAATGAATTTGAGAAAAAAGGAGGGTTGCTGACGATTAAATTGAATTTCGACCCGGGATTATATTGTTGAACAGCACCTTCTATTGCAGTTAATCTATCCGCCCAGTGACTATTCTTAAAGTTTTGTTCACTTTGTTGAATAGCATCGTTCTCTATTTCTATGGCGGCAATGTGTGCTAGGCTGCGTTGTGCAAGCATAAGTGCGATGAGTCCACACCCAGTGCCTATATCCAGAAATCTTCCGTCACGAGGCACGTTAGCCCATGCGCCAAGAAGAACACCATCGGTTCCTACCTTCATAGCATAACCCTTGTCGTCTACCGCAAATTGTTTAAACTGAAAGGGCGCACGTTCCATTAATCCAGATAAATTTCAATTAGTCCCTCGGGGGCCGAAATGTATAACGTCTTATTCTCACGATCTACCTTTTCAATCAATTCGTCAGCTACCGGAATTAAGATCTCTTTTCCATCTTTGTCGATCTGGATAAGTTCCTGCATGGGGAGTTCGAGCACATCTTTTACAAACCCAATATCTCCTGCCGTATCGTCGATCACACGATAGCCTATTATTTCATGAAAATAGAATTGATCTTCATTTAGTTTAGGTAATTTATCAAGTGGAAGATACGCCAAAAGGTTAATCAGCTTTTCAGCTTCTTGCGGGTCGTTATGGTCCATCAGCTTAACAATAACGGTATTGTTGTTTCTGAAAGTAAGCTTTTCAATGAAAAACGGAACCAGATCACCATCAATATCAACATAGAAAAAATCGAGTTTTGCATAATCATTAGGATCATCTACATCGAGCAGTAGCGTTAATTCTCCTTTGGTTCCAAACAGTCGGGTTATTTTACCCAGATTAAAGCAATTTTCTTTTTTCATTTTTTTGATATTTAAAGATAAAATCAATGAATCAACCAATTGATAAAACGACAAAAAGGCTAAGTTGGAAGTGCTGTTTAAAAAACAATTCACTTTTCAACTTAGCCTCCTATTTTTTTAGACCGAAGAAGTTTTGCTTCGGAAAAACAAACTATTCTTCAGCTGGTTCTTCAGTAGCTTCTGCTTCTGGAGCTGCTTCAGGAGCAACTTCTGCAGGTTGGTTCTTCTTAGCAATAGCTGCTGCTCTTGCTTCTTTGATTTTAGCTTCAGCAACTAAACGATCTTTTTCTGCTTTTGCAGCTTTTTCGATGTTTGTGTTGATAGCTCCGGTTACTTTGGCTGCCTTCATGGCCTTCCATGCTTCGAACTTGACTTCAGCTTGTTCTAAAGTGAGTGCTCCTTTATCAACACCTTTTAACAGGTGATATTTATAAAGAACTCCTTTATATGAAAGAATGGCCTTTACTGTATCTGAAGGTTGAGCTCCATTACGTAACCATGTAATAGCTTTGTCAGGGCAAATATCAATAGTTGCTGGCTTAGTTACAGGGTTGTAAGTTCCAATTTTTTCAATAAACTTGCCATCTCTAGGTGCACGACCATCGGCAATTACGATATGGAAGAAAGGTTTTCCTTTCTTACCATGACGCTGTAATCTCATTTTTACAGGCATAAGACACTAAATTTTAATGTGTTTGAGTTTTTTTCAAAACGAGGTGCAAAGATGCAACATTTTTTGATTAAAAAAAAGTCTTTTGTGAAGAAAATGAGGGAGAAAGCAAATGATGAGCTAAGCGCAAAGAAAGGATTCCCTCAACTTGTTTTTTTTAAATATGAAATTTGGGAAGAATTATTTTTTTATCTTTTTGAGGATCAATGAAAAAGCTTGTCTTATACCTTCTCAAAATGATCTCTATTCCTCTGATTTCATTCTCAGAAATCATTGATATAATTATCTGACAATGAACAGATGGAGATGATCTGATTCTAATCTTATCCCATTCTTATCCTAACCTGACCCTATTCTTATTCAATCGTAGTATTAGACTTTGTTTAGCATCAGAATTGAGAGAGCGAAGGACGATTTTAATATTAGAAGGGAAGTGTATGATCTGTATCTCATCCTCATTGAAGAGATGTATAAAACTGAAAGAGAGGCTATCCCGTAATAAAGGAAGCCTCTCTCGGTCTTTTGTATTAAATTTATTTCAGTAACTCAGCAACTTTTGCTTTTAGCTCTTCGCCACGAAGTCCACGGGCTACTATTTTTCCGTCTTTATCGATCAAAATCGTTTCAGGAATTGCGCTGATGACATATAGATCACAAATCATACTTTGCCAGTATTTCAGGTCAGAAACATGGTTCCATGCTAGTTTATCGTCGGCAATGGCTTTTAGCCATTTGTCTTTGTCGCGATCTAATGAAACACCCAGAATCGTGAAGTTCTTATCTTTGTTTGCATTATAAAGCGCAACCATATTAGGACTTTCGGCTCTGCAAGGACCGCACCATGAAGCCCAGCAATCAACGACAAGTACTTTGCCGCGGAATTGAGAAAGCGAAACCATTTTGCCTTCGGGGGTTGGAAGTGTGAAATCGGGAGCCATAGAACCAACTCTCACTTTGTCCATTTTGTCGAGACGAACCTGTAGGTTTTTATATACTTCACTTTGTTTAGTGTTAGCATCTGCTTTCTCTAAAATGCCTTTTAGCTTTTCGTAATCATAATAGTAAACTTTATTGACTACAAAATATAAACCTAAAAGGTTAGAAGCATTGTTTTCCTGAATTTTGTTTTCAGTAGCATCGAAAGCATCTGATTTAACGGTTAACTCTTTTTCGAGACGGTCAACTTCCGCCGCATTGTTTTCGGCTTTTGCTTTTTGATAGGCAGGATAAAGTTTATTTATCTCCGCCCGGTTTTCTTTGAGTGCCTTAGTATAATCCTGATATACTGCTTGTAGTGCTCCTGCCTTTACTTCAGATAATTCGATCGCATTGTTGTTTAACTTAACCGTTACAACAAAATTTTCGTTTTCAGGAAAGAGTAATACCCCTGCTCTGGTTTTTCCGAAGTTAAGCATATAGATGTCAGTCGCAGTAATCCCTTTCGTAAAGGCAAAACTTCCATTAACTGCATCGATAGAATCAATCTTTATGGGCTTTTGTGAAGCCATTTTACTTAGATAAACTTTTCCTTCGGTTAAACCATCAACTTTTCCGTTTATGGTAAGACTCTTTTGTGCATTAGCAGAAAAAAACAAGGACAGTGCTGAAAATAAGACAATGATCTTTTTCATAGTTGTGTTTAGCGTTTGGTTGACAATAAGAAATCTGAAACGATAGTGCGAAAATACATACAACTATGATATAAATCAAATGAATAAATAAATTCGGACTATAAAAAGACAAGGCAACCAAATCAAAGGTTGCCTTGTTGAAAATTATTTATTCGTTTTCCATTTCTCGTTCCACATCTTTATCACCTCTTCCTGAGAGATTAACAATGGAAACCACGTTTTTATCTTTTAGCAGCTTCATTGCTAAGGCCACAGCATGGGCCGATTCTATCGCGGGAATGATCCCTTCGAGTCTGGATAGCTCTTTGAAAGCATGGATCGCTTCGTCGTCAGTGATGCAATGATATGAAACCCTTCCGGTCTCTTTCAGGTTTGCATGTTCTGGACCTACTCCCGGATAATCCAATCCTGAAGCAATAGAATAAGCCGGAATCGGCTGGTCGTTTTCGTCTAACAGACAGTATGAAAATGTTCCCTGAAATACTGCGGGGCGTCCCATCACGAGGGTAGAGGCGGTGCGGCCTAATGATAATCCATCTCCACCACCTTCAGCCGCAAAGATTTCAACATCTTTGTCCTCCAGGAAACCTGAGAATAAGCCAATGGCATTCGATCCACCTCCAATACAAGCAAAGATTGAATCAGGCAATTTGCCCTCTTGCTCCATGATTTGTTGACGAGCCTCTGTCCCTATTACACTTTGGAAGAAGTGAATAATAGAAGGATAGGGGTGAGGACCTACGGCTGAGCCGAGTAGATAGAATGCAGTTGGGTTTTCGATGTAATATCCTAATGCTGCATCTACTGCATCTTTTAGCGAGGCTGTTCCAAGATCGGTTTTAACGATTTCGGCACCCAGTAAACTCATTCTTTGAACGTTAAGTTTTTGACGTTCAACGTCTCTCGATCCCATGAAAATCTTACAGGGAAGACCAACCAGGGCTGCTACCGTTGCAGTGGCCACACCGTGTTGTCCGGCTCCAGTTTCAGCGATAATCTCTTTCGCTCCCATGCGTTTGGCTAACAATATCTGGCCAAGGCAGTTGTTGATTTTGTGAGCACCGGTATGGTTGAGGTCTTCGCGTTTTAGGTATATTTTGCTCCCTACTGCTTTGGATAGTCTCTCTGCATAATATAATGGGGAAGGTCTACCCACGTAATATTTTAAATAATACTTATATTCCTTGATGAACTCAGGGTCCGTCATTGCTTTCTCAAATTCTGCTGCTAGTTCTGCAAGCTTAACGTCAAGGACTTCGGGTACAAATCGGCCACCAAAGCGTCCAAAATAACCACTTTTTAATGTTTCAGGATTGATTGACTTCATTACTATTTATATTTTTTGAGTTTGGTTGAAAAACAAAAAGGCCGCAGGAAATCTCCTGCGGCCTGGCAATATCATTGCGCTCCCCCGACTAGATTGTCCTGTCTGGAATTAAACTACTGTGCCACCACCAATAGAATAAGCGCGAAATCATTTTTTTTCTTAGTTGTTATTTGTACTCGCAAAATTAAAAAAATATTTTAATTACCAAGGCTTGATTTGATTTTTTCTTGTGCGGCCTTGACTTTTTCTTCGTCCAATTGCAATCCTTCAAAAATAGCGGTAGAATCGATCCTCTGGGTTGTATCCGCAACAGGGCGTAGAAGATCTTTGGCTCTTCCTGTTAACGTCACGCTGGGTTTGAGCATATCGAAGTCGCCTTGGGTGATTTGTCCTCTTCCCAACATCTTTTCGGCTACAAATTTATAATAGCTATTCATATAAGGCTTCAGCATACCCGTAGAATCAAATGAACTTCTATAGGTTTTTGGATGAGGAATGATACTAGCCATAAAAATAGCCTCTTCCAGATTCAGATCTTTGACGTCTTTGTTGAAATAGAAATGTGCGCCTTCATTTACGCCATAGACCATCGGTCCCATTTCAAGTATGTTGAGATATACTTCGAGCATTCGTTCTTTCGAACTTAATCTGTTAGTCTCTATTAACCAGGTGATGAGGGCTTCTTCAACCTTACGAGCCATGGTCTTATTACGATTTAGGAAGATGTTTTTTACAAGCTGTTGGCTGATTGTACTTCCCCCACGTGCAAACTTGCCTCTCTTTAAGTCAGCTGTGATCGCTTTGGTAATGGCTTCGGGGATGAACCCGTTGTGCGAAAAGAAGATGCCATCTTCGGATGTCAGGATGGAGTATTTTAAAATATCCGGAATCTCATTTAGAAACTTAAAGTTAGGGTTTTGAGGTCCTACCGGAAACGTCCTGACCGGAGATCCATGTTCGAAGGCCGTATAGATAAACTCGGAGTTCAACATTCGGAAATCGGTATTTCCAAAATGTACAATCTTGAAATTGTGTCGTTTTAACTCCGAAAACAGATGAATGGAGTCGGGATTGTTGATGTCGACGAAGAAATTAAGATTATAACTTAGTTGACCCTCTGTCTTTATCCCTTCCAACGTTGTGAACAGCCCTTTGGGAAGTGATTCGAAAAGATCTTGTCCGTTAAAGGGTCCCTTATGGATGATCGCAGTGATCTGTTTGGTGGGGGATACCTGATATTTGAAGTAGGGGTTGAATTTTAGTTTGTTAAATGTAAATGTTGATGCACTATCCACCTCATAATAGTTCTCCCCGATATGAATATGATAGTCCATTGTTCCTTTGTCGAAAGAGATATCCTGGGGTGAGATCTTCGGGTGATTGATGGTTAGTCCCGACATGGCAGCACTACCTTCAAAATACAGAATTCCTCCTGATAGGCGACAGTTCTCCAGACTGAATTGCAGTGAATCAAATCCAACTTTTGCCTGCCAACGCTGATCGATATAAGGAATCTTAATTCGCTGGTTCTTTCCGGCATATAGTTTTATCATCACATCACGATCCAGTGGATTTAACTTCCCTGAAAAGTTCCAAAGTGATTGTTCTCCTTTGTTGGTGATGATAGCATATGAATGGAAGATACGGTCGTCAATTTTGAGACTTGGCAGTTTGAAAGAGAAGAGACTTCCCTCCATATTGGCATTGATCGAGAAGTTGGAGATACTGGTGGTCGATGGGATTTTAGAGAAGATCGCATCGAGCAATCTGTCATAGCGTCGTGCTAAATTAACATGTTTGTCTTCGGTTGTATCATCCTTCGCACCTTTTTTCTCCAGCAGAAACATGTAGTTTGTATGCGTTGCATCTTGTTTCACCAGATTGATGCGTGTATTATTCATCTCCATCTCATTAAATCCAAGATGGAAACGGAGAAGCCGATAAATGCTGATACTTGCTTTGATGTTTTTTATGGTGATGAGTGTATCACCATCATTCGGTTTAAGGCTGATATTCTGTATTTTTATTCCGGTAAGACCTTCGAAATGAAAGGATCCTATTTTTAAATCAGCATTATACGCTTTATTAAACGATGATACCTTACTGTTCATGATAGACCTGGCTATAGGTCCTCTGAAAATAAGTAAAACCCCAATGACGAGAATAAACAAAGCCGCTGCAATGATGAAAAATCGTTTAAGCTGTTGTTTGTTTGGGAGTTTCTGCCTTATTTGTGGTGGCAATTTTTCCAAAAGATCATTAAAAGAGAGATGATTTGGTAGTTTGATCCTCATGAGTATTTGTTTTGTGCAAATTTGAAACTTAAAATAAAGTACTCAGTGAATTTTAGAACTTTTAACAAAAAAAACACGATCACTGATTTATAATGCACCAAATTTCCCCACTATTGATACAAAATCGATTTTATTTTGTGATCTTGAAGAAAAAGGATAAAAGGATCAAAAACATGCGTCGTAAGGTCGTTCACTAATGGTAAAAAATAAAGTTTTATAAAGATATGTATTAAACATTGTTACTCAGTAGATTGTTCAAGATAATTCTTTTATTCACAACTTTTCAACAGTTGTTTATTCTCCCCCTTTATTTGTCGTAATTTTACAAATTAGACGGGAGCATCTAGCCCGTTTGTAAGTAATTGATATACATGTCTGAGTTTACACATTTACACGTTCACACACAATATTCGATCCTGGATGGTGCCGCAAGTATCAAGGGATTGATTTCAAAAGCCAAGAAAACGGGGATGAATACCCTGGCGATAACCGACCATGGAAACATGTATGGTGTTCTTGACTTTGTTAATGAAGCAAAGAAACAAGGAATTAAGCCTATCATTGGATGCGAGGTATATGTTACCGATCGTTCCCGATTCGATAAGGGGGGCAAGGATGATCGTAGTGGATATCATTTGATTTTGTTGGCTAAAAACTTTGAAGGATATAGAAATCTGTCACGAATTGTATCACAAGGATTCACCGAAGGCTTTTATTATACCCCCCGCATCGATTATGATCTTCTTAGCAAGCATAGCGAAGGACTTATTGCCAGTACGGCCTGTTTAGGAGGGCATTTGCCTAAAACGATTACACGATTTAATCAACCCGCCGCAAATGGCGATTATTCGAAATATAATTTTAATCTGGATAAGGCCGAAGAGGTGCTTCAACGGTTTATTGAGATTTTTAAAGACGATATCTA
>JAHEYR010000107.1 GCA_023251485.1 Bacteroidales bacterium | reverse complement strand
ACTTAATGAGTTGAACGATAATCATCAGGTTGGGGAAGGATTGAATAAATTAAACATCAATCCAAAAACAGGTGATTTATTTATCCCTCAATTAGCAACACCTGAAGAACAATTGTTTGTGAAGACTGTTAACGACTTTACGGTAAAAGCTAAAGACTCTTTCGGAGCTAGAGTAACAAACTTCGAGTTAGATCGATTTATGCAACGCTTACCAACTCTTGCCAACTCTGCTGAAGGACGTCGTGTGATCTTGAGACAAATGAAGATCATCAACGATATCAATCAGCTAGAAAAAAAAGGCGTCCAAAAGGTTTTCGATAAATACGGTGTTAGAAATATTGATTATGTTGATGCCGAGAACTTAGCTCGTAATGAAATCTCAGAAGAAAAAGAAGCATTGAGGAAAGAATATCTTAGCTTGGAAGGCTTAGCTAAAAAAGAAGATAAAGAGCTTATAGCGAACATTAAATCTAAAGTTCAACCAGGATACGTAGCTCTAAGAAAGCCTGATGGAACCATCAAACAGTTTCCCGAAAAGAACGTCCCTAATCTTGAAGAGAAAGGATATAAGAGACTATGAACCCTAATTCAGTGCAAGCTTTGCAAAATCAACAGGCTGGAGTTCAAGAAGAGGAAGAAGATGTTGACTATGATGCTTTATACGGCGGCTTAGATGTTGATGTAAATCCAGAAGAGAAATCTCCAGAACTTCAACATAGCTATTTAGAGATTTTCGGAGATGTTGCCAAACAAGGTATAAAAGAAACTTTGATAGGAGCTGGTGGAACATGGGGAGATTTGGCTGAACTTGCTGGTGTTAATAAGCAAACAGAATTTTCAAAGCAAAGGAATTCTAGAGATAACGAGATTCTAGAAAGAATGAACAAACCAGGTTATAAGCCAAGTTTTGAAGATATTGATGCCTTAAGTGGAGAAGATGATATCATTCCTTCCTCATTTCAATTACCCACTTCTCAAAATCTTAGAGATGTTAATGAAGCTATAGGTGGACCTGGTGAAGCAGAAACCGGTCCTGGAAGATATGCGGCTCGTACAGGGCGTTTATATGGGTCAGGCCTGGCTATGGGTCAACTCAATCCATTACCGGCCTTAGCAGCAGGCGGTGTGGGTCAGAGCGTTGAAGAATTAGGTGGTGGTCCTTTAGCTCAAACAGCTGCTGAGATTATAACTTTAATCGGAACACAAGGCCGTTCAGGGAAGAATCTTCTCAACTCATCTAAAAAAGAAGTTCAAGACAAAATCAATAAATTGCGTCAGCTAGGTTACACCGAAGAAGACATTACTTTAGCAATCAACTCTGCTTCAAAAGGAAAGAAAGGCGGTGTTAATGCTTCTAAATCAGCCAAAACAGAGAAAGCTTTCGAGAATTTCGCAGAGAAGTCCGATGATATTGTAGAAGGTATTTTAAGCTCAGAAATTCCCGGGGTAGAAAAAGGAATTTCAAAAGTTCATGAAATGGCATCAGATGCCTATGGACAAGTTGCAAAAGAAGGGGCTAATTTAACAATCACGAATTCCAAACCGTTTTTAGATGCTTCAAAGCGAGTGGTAGATGAATTACAGAGAAATCTGGGTAAAAATCCTGAAGCACAAGCGTTTATAAAACGTATTTCTGAAGCTGCTATGGATTCTACACAATACCCATCAGCAGAATCTTTTATGAACTTCTATAAAGAATTAAATTCTATGGGCAAGTGGATTGGAAGATCTCAAAGGGATCGTCTAATTACACAGGTAAAAGATGGAATTAAAGACACTTTTAAAGGGCAAGGAAAAGCAGGAAAAGAATTCGCTGACAAGTTTGAAAAAGTGAATAAAGGAATTAGAAAAGCTTATCAGGCAGAAGATGCCGTTACTTTGATTGATAAGGCTAGAACTCAAAATGGATTAGATTACAATAAGCTAAACAAACTATTTGATAAAAAAGACAATATTCAACTTTTTGAAGATGTACTTGGGGCTAAACAAACTGAAAATCTGCAAATGATCGCAAAAACCGGAAAAGAGGTTAAGGATTTTGATAAGGCCTGGAAGGTTGTAAACAACGGAGAAAGTTCAATTCTTGGAGCTTACTATTTGTTTAAAGGCGATTGGTCAGGACTTGCTAAATTAGCAACCTCGAAGGTTGGAGGAGCAGCAGCTAAAAGGTTAGCTGAGAAATCTCTCACCGATCCTAAGTTTCAAAACTTGATGATTAAGGGATTACACTCTATCAAGAATTCCTCACCGAAGTCTTTTGCATCAGTAAAAGAATCGATGAGAAAATATCTTGAAGAAGAAGGAATTGATATTGATCTAGATTAGATCACAGGCTTGTGCAATACCGAATAAGAATGCAGCAAATAATCCGAGTAATAAGGTCATATACATCTCTTGGTTAGTTGTTTCGTTTAAGATAGTAGCATAACCAACGATTTGTGTAAATTTAAGTGTTTTTTTTAAAGACGCGGAAATGGTTTTTGCGTTAAATGTAAAGTAATTATTTTAAACCTCCGGAGGGTTTTATGGCATCTTTGAATCTTAGGAATCCTAACGGCTACGACGGCCAACCAGGAACACAGCATAAACAAGGCATTGTCCGTTTAGCAACGGATGAAGAAGTACTAGCAGGAACCGCGACTAATGTCGTTGTCACACCAGCTCAATTAGCAACAATTAGCACAGGTGCAAACTTTGCTTCTCCACCAGCTCTTGGGTTTGGTAGCACGACTCCACGTCCAGTACATGCCACGACATTATCAGCCACAGGTAATTCCACTATTGGGACTACAGGAGCTACTGTAAACACAATTGGTTCTAATAACGCATCATCTACAACTACCATTACTGCTGGTGCAGCTGTTTTGTCGATGACTAATGCTGGTTCTGCATTTACAGGCTCAGTAACATCTTCTACAACATTAACTGCTACCTTGGGCGCTATTACAGCAACTAATGGTAACCTTGTTTTGGCAGCGGCAGGAAACAAACTTGTTATCCATGCAACTACAGCAGCAAGTGACTCTGTAGGAACTACAGCAGCTATGATTACCGGTGCGGTAACAATCACAAGCTCTGCAATCACAGCTTCAAGCAAAATTATCTATTCAAGAAGAACTCTAGGAACTGCAATGGGTAATGTTTCAATCACAGCTCAAGCTGGTGGGTCAGCCGTATTGACTTCAGATGAAGGTACTGAGACAAGTTCATTTGATTACTTAATCATCAATTAATCGGGGTTTTATGGTTCAGCAGCAAAAAATTGAAGACTGGAGTGTTGCAATTCTTAGAGGCGAATTATCTCTGTATCAAGAAATTAGATATGAACGAGACGATGATGGAATTGCTTTGTATATTGGATATAATAGAGAAGCTAACGCTGCCACAACAGCTCTAAGCTGGTTTATTGTAAAGAATACAGTTGCAGATATGGCGATCACAAGACAACAGTTGCCTGATGATGGTCCACAATATAAATATGCGTGGGATTCAAGAGCTTCTTACTTCTCGTAACATTAAAGGTCATCCATGGGTAATCATACAGGTTTAAGTCCAAACAATGTTCTCAAATATTTGGGTCCAAACGTGTACCTCTCGGTTGTGGTCACGCGCAATCGAGAGCCTACGGGTGCCGATTATAGACAGCCTGAGACAGGTAATCTATATCCCTTTGCCACATTCTGGCTTGTGGGTAAAGATCCTACTACAGGTGTGCAGGGAGATCTATGGTACCTATCTAAGATAGTTGCCAATGTCGCTTATTGGATTAAAATGAATAGTGGAGGAGGCGGAGGTTCTATCGTAGGCTTTACGGTAGATGCTAATACACCTCCAGGTACAAATCCAGTCCTCCCAGACTTCAGTGGTTATATCGATATTACCGGAGGACAAGTTGCTTCAGGAGTAGTCGGTGCTAACGTCATAAGATCAGATAGCTTGGCAGCAAACCAATATACTATCGAGATCCAACAAGCTGGAACTGCTGCTGCACAAGACACAACTCTTAACGGCGTATGTCATTTCAACAGTGCAGACTTCACTGTAGTCAACGGCTTTGTTTCTTCTACTGGAGGCGGTGGAGGAGGAATAACAACTATTGCCGGTAATACAGGATCATCTAACGGTCCTACAGTTACATTCAATGGAGATACTCCAGGTAATCCTAATGCTGGGGCTTCTGTTGCGTTTACTTTCACAGGAGACTTGTGCCAACTAAACCTTTCCGATGCGAGTAGCAATACATTCCTCGGTTTAGTTTCAGGGTTTCTAAAAGGTGGCGGTGCAGCAAATAATACATTTGTAGGTGGCCAATCTGGTGTTAGGGTAGACTCCGCTAACAATACCGGTATGGGATATCAAAACTTAAACTCTCTTGTTGGTGGAGATGGTTTTAACGCCGTCTTCGGACAAAACGGGTTCTACAATCTAGTCGATGGTGCTTACAATATCGGTCTTGGTCAAAACTGTGGTGATGACGTAGGCACAAGCGCTAGAAGCAATATAATGATCGGAAACCGTGGCATTGCCGGCGATAACAACACTATGCGTCTAGGCACCCAAGGCTCTAGTGATGGTCAGATTGATAGTACATTTATCGCTGGCATCGCTAGTGTCACAGTCTCTAATGCAGAGATGGTGGTAGTAGACACAACTACTGGAGAGATGGGATCACAAGCAATCCCAAGTGGTAGTCTTGGTGTAGATTCTTTTACACCAAATTCTGGTACATCTCCCGTTGTTCCTGATGTAACAGGTAACGTAGTTATGCAAGGCGTTGGAAGTATTACAACAGTTGGAGGAACAAATTCTCTAACCCATTATCTAACAGGTGTTACAAACAACATCGGTATTGCATATAGTGCAGGAACTTTTACAGTACAATCCGCTGATGGCTCTGCATTCTCTTCAACTAATTTAGGATATGTTTTAATTCCAAGTAAGGCAAATCCTGGACGACTAGCTAAAATAGCCGTTTCCGCAAACCAGACATTTACTGACGGATCTGCGGGATCTATTGATAATGCTAGATTCGGAGTAACAACTGGCGTTAACTGGGCACAAGATATGCCTTATTTTCTTTATGCAGTTATGAATGACGCAGAGAACTTAATTAATTTCATGATCTCTAGAAACCCATGTGCAACGACATCACCAGCTTCTACAAGTATTTCCAAGACAGGTGCAATCATTAACGTTAACCAGGCTGACTTTTTCAGCTTAGATAATATTACAGTCACTGATTACGATTCTAATCCTTGTATATGCTTAGGAAGCTTCAGAATGCAATTTGCTGGGGCTACAGATTCTTGGACTGTGCAAACATTAAGTAATAATGATGGTATCGGTAACTTTAATGATAATCAGGTTTTCACATTCCCTTCAGGTCAAAACGGCGCTGCTGCCGGTACCTACATTCTAAGTAATGCTGGAACTGAGCCTGTTTGGACTACTAACGGAATGGTCTACACAATCCAAAAAAATGGACAAGTTAGATACAATTTTAACGGGCAAGCACCAAGTACAACAGGTGTGGGGGCTCAAACTCTTCAACCTGTTTTTCCATATGCTCTTTCTTCTTCAAACCAAGAAGATTCTATCAACGGAAGATATACATCCGCTATAACACAAGCAGCTATATTAGTATCAATAGCAAGTTCTGCATCTTTTGCAAGTAGTATTTATATAACAGGTGGAACAGTAGCAATCACAAACGCTGATATGACAATTGCCGCGGCAAATAGCTTACAATTCCAAGCTGTTTATCGCGCATTCACTAAAACAGGGCTGTAATGAATATATTTTTTGCTACATGTATGTTGTTATCGGTCTTCAATTCTGATGACTGGATAGAGCTTTCAAAGATTCATGTAACAAAACATTCGCCAACTCAAGAACATCGAGTTCTTTGGATGAATACCTATTCACAAGAGCTTTATCCTGTAGCTGAGAATTATCCATTTCCAGGAGATTGGTCAGAAGAAGATCGATGGATGGAACGCTACGGATGGTGTGGTAAACCTTATCCAGACAATGAATGGATTACTGTTTCAGTTGCAGATAGGCTTCCACCTTCGGCTAAATCTATCTATTTAACTGGTCTGCTCATCATATCTTCAGGAACCACCCCTGAACACCCGAATATGACAATTAAATTCCGAAGAAAAGGTGAGATTGAGGAATGCAAATATACTCATCAAACTCATTTCTGTACCTTTCCAGGTGCCACAAGATCAACTCTATCCCTATGGGTTCCTATAAACGAAGAAGGGGAGTTTGAATTCAAATGGACAAGGTCTACATTCGGTAAATGGCCTACTAATTGTGCCTATGGGATTGCTTTATATCTAAACGCATGGGGAGAATAGAACACACTGGATGTGATTAATCACCCAATGTGTTGGAATGGAAATAGATTACTATCGTTTAGTCTTTCTATTTCGAGTTTTCTTAACCTTTATTTGTTTAGGTAAGAGTGGTTCTTGTAGAACTATTTCTTCTGTCAAAAGTACATCCGAAGCGTACGTTTGAATCTCTACTTCTTTTTCTTGGCTTTCCCGGCTTTGCTGTACGCAATGGCTACGGATTGTTTCACGGGTCTTCCTGACCGTACTTCCGTTGCTATATTTTCTGATATCGTTTTTTTGGATTTTCCTGACTTTAGGGGCATAATTTCTCTCCTGATATTGGTTCATATATTTTTGACATTTTTTAGATAACATGTTAATGTACCTTTTTATAGAGGTATAAAATGGATAAATGTAAAATTTGTGATAATACTTTTCCAAGAAAATATAGAAAAAAAGGAATTAAGCAGATATATTGTTCAAAAAAATGTCGATACAAGGATGCATATTCAAACAAAACTTGTTTAACATGCAAAAAAACGTTTGAACATAATTTTTTTTCAAAAAAATCTATTTTGTTTTGCACATTATCATGCATGCAGAGAAATCCTTGTGAGTTGTGCGGTATAATTATAAAAGGTAGAAATAATGTTCATGGTAAAACCAAAAAATTTTGTTCTCGGTCTTGTTCTGCTTTTTTCCATCGCACTATGAAAGCTAAAGTCTCTTATGTTCCTAATGGATTCTGCGGTACAATAAAAAAACTTGGTAAAATCTGTTGCGAAAAATGTGGGCAAGAAGATCTTCAAGTTCTTTGTGTGCATCATATCAATAAAAACCGTAGAGATAATTCTATGGAAAATCTTCAAACTCTTTGTGCGAATTGTCATCACAGAGAACATTGGAAAGATAGTGCTACTAGAAAGAAGCATATAATGCTTGCATATCTTCTTTCTAAACAGATCTAGAGGCATATCTTTCCCATCCTTTTTTCATTGTAAAACCGCTTTACATTGCTTGTTTTTAGATCGCTTTTATCGGCAAACTCACAGTAGGAGAGATCACCGGCTCATTGGTTTGTGTGTCATCAATCGTGTCAGAGGCTGTCCCCGATGTATGTGCCATAGACACGTTAAACGTGCATGCACATAACATTAGGCATGCAAATAGACTTGTTAATATCTTCATTTTACCTCCGCTTTCTTTTGTTTGTTTTTCCAGGTGTTAAACCTATCAAAGAGCTTCTTCTCGTCTTTCATGATCTCTTTGATTGCTTGAATAGCTGTCCATTCAAAATGGGCTTGCACTTGTCTTAGGTATTGTAAAGCCAGGTGTTTATCTTCCTTATCGAATATGCCGATGTACTTGCTTATGTACTTAGCTTCATCTTCGACAGGTTGAGGCTCGGGCTCTACAACCTTAGTCTTCTTTTGTTGCTCATACTTTCCACGCCCAACTGCTGTTTCCCCATCGTCATCTTCAGAAACGAGTCCCAATAGGGTAGAAATTGAATACCTGCGCATATAAGTTACCGAGGCACCCAATCCCTGGCTATCAGCTTTTGGGTTGAGGATGGGGAAGTATGACTTTAGCCACTGCCCGCTTTCCGGATGTATAAGCGTTGATACCATCACGGGTTTCTCGAAGTTACCATTGCCGGCTTGGACAAGGATTAGGCCATTGTTTAATAAGTGTTCTTCCGAAGCATCGATATAGGCATTAAGCGATGCATAGTTTGACTTGTGAAATGGGTTCTTAGAATCCTTCTTCACAGTCCCAATCTCTTGTTTAGCCCGCATGAGTTTAGTCAAAACGATCTCGTTCTTTTCACTCATTTCGGGGAATAAGTATTCCATTCTATCTCCTCGTTTGGCTTTTCAGTGCTTCTTCTTCTAGATCTTCAAGAGACATGGCATCGCCGTAGTCACTCTTACCGCCTGTGCGTCTTACCTGGGTATTACCCCTTACTTTTGCAGTCGATACGACAGGGAGAGCTTTATTTCTCCACTTATCTAATCTCGCTTGCATCTGTTCGCTTAAGTTATTCATGATTAATCCTTATAGAAAAAATGTTTATAGACGACGTATACGGCGAAAAAAAAAGAGTCATCTACGGGATATTCGTAGATCTTCGGTTCTTTGCCGGTCTTGTTTAAATGCAGGAAATAGATTTTCTTGATCTCGAAACCGGATTTCTTAGCCAGATACGCATATGCGGAGCCTTGAGCTTTCCACGTTTTGGATGGCTTACTTGATGTCTTAATGTCCACAATAGCAAGCCCGTCGGTTGTTCGGATGATAAAATCCACTTGGCCAGTAATGCAAAGTTCATCATCCCAAAAACGTCGCTCCATCTCGATGATATCAATTCCTTGATCCCACCATTTTTTAAACGATTCGACATATCCCCTAGTTTCATCATCAACGCCTAATTCTCCTAAGCCAGAAACAATACCCTCACAAATCTTATGAACTTTAGTGCCACGTGCAGCAGCATGAGCCAAAACGTCAGCATCAATATTTTGTAAACCTGAAAAAGGATAGAGTACATTCGTCACCCGTAAATAATTTTCTCTGGACTTTTCCACTAAAGGCATGTAAAGTTTCTTTGCATTAAAATGTTTATGTAAAGACAAACTAAAATTATTAGCATAAGTTCAATGTCGTAAGTCCTTGGTTCATTAGGCACAAGCATTGTAAAAACCTAGTTATTTAAATTTTAAATTTGTCTTGAAAGTAAAGGATGTAACCTGTTGTGTCAAGTATTTTTTTGTAAAGGAGAAGACTATGGAACTAGAGATTTTAGGGTTTGAGCAGCGACCATGCAAAACCAAGATAGGCTGTCTATTAATTAAATATTTTAATCTGGTGTTGAAATGTGATCTGGTGTATCACCCTCAAGCGAAAAGAGCATGGGTCCGTATGCCAGAACGCTGGTTAAACAATGAAACCAAGCACTCATATTGCTACTGGCCGACACGTGAAATATCAGATGAGTTTCAAAAAGAACTATTAAAAAAACTATTTGATAAGTATGATCTGACTTTAGAGAAAATACAAGAGATTCATAAGAGTGATTGCGACTTCAGAAGTCAGCAACACCAAGATAAAAGAGATGCAAAGAAAAACCCCTCATAAGAGGGGTTCGGGCATCTAGACAGGGATGACATAAGCTATTCAATTTCAACACTGGAAATGTTTAAATTGTAAAAATTCGGCAACCAATAATACCGAACAGCTTATATAACACCTGTCTATTTGTCCAGAGTAAATTTATTTTATGAGGACTAATGGATATCTATACCTTGACTTCCCAGACTATTCTAGATTCTATCTCACGGCATTGCCCAGGGGCATTATCTACATATTTAAACTGCATCAATAGAGCCGATAAACGCGGCATTATTTTTTTTTCCAAGGACATGGTTCAAGTCGACATGTCTGAAAGTTGGACAACATTTCGCAACAATATCAAGAAGCTAGCTAGAGAGAATCTTCTCGAGTGGCACCCTATCAACGATGGTATACAAATAACATTGGCGGAAATTGATGCCGATGACTAACTATTTCGTTTGTTGCGAAGAATGCTTTGGCACTATTGGCAGGAGGAGCACTAAAGCTGCACGGCTTTGGATGGATCTCTGCGCCATGAGGCTTGCAACAAGCGAGATATTTACAATTAAGACTCGTGATTTTCCTGAGTTACGGACTTTAGAACTCCTCGGCTATGTAGTCTCTACAGAAAAACCACAAAGCATAACGATGAGGGTTAACGGTCATGGACAAACAGAAGATGGGGAACACTTCTTTTGTCTTAAGGGAGGGCGTCATGAGTGATTTAAAGATATGTAGTCAATGCCATCAAGCCAAGCATGAGGATGTAGATTTCTATTCATGCGGTGGCAGGTATAGAAGCGAATGTAAGATATGCACCA
>JAHEYR010000011.1:3191-35897 GCA_023251485.1 Bacteroidales bacterium | reverse complement strand
TTGCGGGTGTTTGTGCTACAGTAAGATTGGGTGTTGCTTTTAATGGATCAGGAACACCCGGCCAGAAACCGCCTGCATCGCCATTGGCATTCCCCTTACGATAAATATCGGGAAGCTCATTACCGGTAGAGTAATAGGTCGTGGTGCCAGCCCGGCACGCATACTCCCACTCAGCTTCGGTAGGCAGACGATAATGCTTCCCTTCCTGCTGAGAGAGCCAGTTACAATAGGCCATGGCATCATCCCAACTAACAAATACTACAGGATCATTGTCGGAGTATGAGGTATGCTGCATTCCTCGCATCATGCGGTGTTCCGGACGGAACCGTTCATACTGGAGATTGGTTACCTCTGTTGATGAGAGATAAAAAGGATTTGAGATAATAACTGAATGAACAGGCTTTTCATCATAATCGCCATCTGCACATCCCATCCGAAACCGACCCGGTTCTATCCGAATCATTTTCATCCCAACAGTGTTAAGCTGCTGGGCAAATATTGACACGGAACAAAAAAGAAGAAGTGTAAATATTAGATGTTTATATATAGCAGTGTTTATTAGCAGCTTCATGATATGATGAAATTATTCAGTTTAAATTTCTATTATTGTTGTATGCCTATATTCAATGATTTAGTTTGCGGATCAATCTTATTTCCAAAGAAATCCTTTTCAGCATTGTTGGATATTGACTTACCAGTGCCGAGAGATGGTGAAGACTTTTGAAGCATGAAACATTTCAGCCGATCGAATCCTTCATGCTGGCTTTCGGGCGATGACCTAAACTGAGGATCAGCAAGAATTGCTTTAGCATCTACAGGCCTGTTATGTTGAACACCAAAGTAAAGATTATTCTCAAAGAAGTTCCGGGTACTCTCCTCAAACTTAAAGATTGTCGGTCCTTCCGAATAAAAGATGTTATTCGCAAAATAAGTACTATCAGGAAACCCGTTCCAACTGGTCATTTGAATAATAGTGGTATCGATGATGGCAGAAGGCTTCTTAGGCATATAGATAATGTTGTTATAGATCTTACTGTTAAAGGCTGTTCCGGCAACATGAATGATTGGAGAGAAGATACCTGAGCGGGTTTTATTTGTACGCAATCCATCGTTGACACTCACGTTATAACGAATAATGGTTCCAACATTGCCAACGCTAAAGGGTAGTTTCGACTTTCCATCATTGCAGATTAATAAAAATCCCCCTTCATTATCATGGCTATAGTTGTATTGGATGATGGTATTCTTGCAGTTCCAGTCAGAGTCGAAACCTTGTCCATCCCAAGGGGCTTTATGATCGCTTACTTCATTATATTGGATGATGGTGTTGTCACAGCTCCATGGCCAGATGCCAGCAGCAGCCTCGGTATCAGGTAATAGTCGCGGACAATTACGCATCACATTATATTCTATCAAAGCTCCGTCGCAACCAATCGGAACAATCCCATCGCCAGGTACTTGTTCCAAAACATTCTTCCGGATAACCACTCCCAGATTTGGATGCCAATTAGATCGGGCAGCATAACCATTAAAGATTATCCCATTGCGTTGACACCGTTGAATCTTACAGCTTTCGATCAGTAGTCCATTAAAAACAGAAGGTGTATTCCGACCACTATTTTTAATCAGGATGCCCGATCCTCCACCCTGTTCTTTAACAAGACTTCCATTTACGTCATGAATAAATAAATTCAACAACTTAAGATCATGTGCTACGCCAAAATCATTGATGCTAACCATGATGCCCGATAAACCTTTTACAGTTTCGGGGGCTGCATTAGATATCTCCAGATTTTGAACTGTAATATGCTCGCTATTAATAATACACACTGCTGACGGACTTACACCTGCCCCTTTAATATGTGGGTTCTCTCCTTTTTCATATCTATCAATAATAATCGGAGCCTCTTTAGATCCTTTTGCAGTTATTGTGAGTTGCTCTTCCCAAACTTGTCCGGCATGGAATAACAGCTGATCACCTGCTCCAAGATGCAACTTCTGAATAATCGAAAGTGTCTTTAAAGCACTACCTGGATTGGTTCCCGCATTGTGGTCATTTCCATTAACCGCATCGACATAATAACGAGTCTGAGCATGTAAAGTGCATGCAATTAATAATAGCATTAAAGAAAACGTTAACAGATATCGTGTTTTCATAAAAGCATTTTAAAAGTTTACAGTTGGTCAAACAGATATGAACATAGGTAATGATTCCAGAATCGAAACATTAAATTAAGTAGAACAAAAGTAACCACATTATTTTTTCCGAAATAAATTTCCAACAGGAATATCTGATTTGATAATCGAAGGCCCTTCCCATTGCAACTTCAACAATACAGCTTCCAATGCTTAATAAGTATCGGGACATGACATTTCAGGGGGAACCGGTTTATGAGCGTCAGCCCATGTAGCATAGCGGCTAATGCGATATAGGTGAGTCGGTGAGATAACATGATGGATTAGCGTTGTAATATTCATTTATATTCTAATACCTTTTCCGTCGTATTTTGAACCAACAATATAACAAAAAACTCCGTTTAATAGGGATAACCCATCAAACGGAGTTTTTTTTAAAATCCGAAATTCTTATCTCGCCAGAGCGATTAGAATTTATTGTTGGGATATTCTTTCAGGTCTTCAAAAATCTTATCAATAACAAGAGCGAAGGCGCCTAACAGTGCTGATTTTTCACGAAGCTTTGATGTCACAATCTGACAATCGCGTTTGATACGAGAGATCGCATACTTGTTCAATGAAAGCTGTAGTGGATCGATGATATAATTTTCTGCCATTCCAATCTTACCACCTAATATGATCATCTCAGGATTGAAGATATTGATTAATACCGCAATACCTTTACCCAATTGTTCACCCATTTCTGACAGTAACCCAATAGCATATTGATCTTCTAACTGTGCAGCTTTAACAACGGTTTCGGCATCAATACGTTCAGGATTTTCATCAGTCAGGCGACCAAGAATAGAAATCATTCCATTAGCCATATCTATCTGTGCACGCTTTGCAATGGCACTACCCGATGCAACGGTTTCCAGACAGCCGCGTTTGCCACAGATACAGAGCTTACCTTCCGGCTCGACCTCAAAATGACCAAACTCTCCGGCAAAACCAGAGTTTCCACGATAGAGTTTTCCGTTTAAGATCATTCCTAAACCAATGCCTGCACCGATATTTAAACATAATACGTTTTCTTTGCCCTGAGCTAAACCGAAATATGATTCCCCAAGTGCCATCACCCTTGCATCGTTTTCAACAAATACAGGTAGATCGAATTTATCTTCAAAGAATCTCGATAACGGACGATCACTAAAGTTCTTATACGTTTGACTCATGCCACTCTTTGCATCAATCAATCCGGGAAATGCAACACCCACACCGATCAATTTGCGATAATCGATGCCGGTATTCGCTATTAATTCTTTTGCCTTCTGGAAGATCTTTTCAACAATGCTTTCGTCGTTCTCCAGTTCCGAAACAATGATACCATCCGACGAAATAATCTGACGGTTTAGATTCAAAATAGAGATACGGGTCGCAAAACGGCCCATGTCGATACCCAATACATAACGGGCTTCAGGATTTAAGAGATAGAGGTTAGGACGACGACCTCCAATAGAAGCACCAATTCCATTATCAAGGACTAATCCTTCATCGATAAGTTCGTTGATCGTACGGGTAATCGTAGGGATACTCATCCCTGTTGCACGACCAATGTCTGGAATAGATTTGTTGCCTTCCAGATATAATAACTGAACAATACGTTTCTTTAATAAAAACTTTTTTAGTCGTATACTGGAATTCTCCTCCATCATATCGGCACGACTGAAGATTGGATCAACATTCATTGGCTTTCCCTTCCTTTAAAACAATTAGATTAATTTTCGTCGTAAAGATAGCGACTATTTATTTAATAATGCAAACACATTTTAATAATAATTACAAAGTTGCAAAATAATTAAATAAATCACTTCAACTTACTTTAAATTATAAACGTATAAAATTCATATTAAAGTAATATAGGTGATTATCAACACGTATCAATATATAATCATTAATCCTGTTATAACCAAAATCTACTTTAACATGATTTTTAATTTAACGAAATAGTTTGCATAGGTTTCAAAGAGCAGCTTAACTGCTTTATAAAGAAACGAATTCATCACAATAAAGGTCTGTTCTTAAGAATACTATTTTATCTTAAGTTCCAACCAGTCACTCAACTTCTCAAAAACAATCGCTTTTTGCTCAGTACTCAGGGTAGCTATACGTGATGCATGACTTCCTTTTGCTACTACCATTTTTAAGGTATTGGGATTATGATCAATCTGTGCAGCTGAAGCAAACCATGGATCGTTCTGCCCATACACACAAATGAGTTTGGCAGCTTGAGTCTGTAACCATTGATCAACCTTCTTCATCATGACAGATGAGTAGTTTACAGGCAACCCGACAGGACCTAAAATAGTATTAGGATATCGTTTTTGTTTTACCCATTTTTGAAAAGGCCTTACATCATATCCGTAATAGCCAAGTTCACTATTAGCTTGCGCAAAGAAGGGCTCAAACTTAGATAATTCCTGATCACAGAAAGTGTTAGAAGGCACTACTCGGTATAATGCATTCAGCATTGAGATGTTGTCATCATTTGCCTCCGCAATCTCAGACTCACCATGTCCCCACTGCCAGAATGAGAAAGGATACTCCAGAATCATTTGATCGAATGCGACCTCCACCCCCATACGGTTATAGGTATCACTATTCTTTGCCGCTCTCTTTTCAAACTCGGCTAACAGTTCCTTCTTATTTTCGAAGAGGCGTTTTTGAAAATTATAGATTTTATCACGGGTAGTCTGATCACCAACCTTATTCAGAAATGCTTCTTCACGTGAATCCTCCAGTGCAAAGTTGATAGGGGCTACATAAGCTACTGTGGCATCCACATCATTGGGATAGAAATATCTGAAGTAAATGGAGGTCTGACCACCCTTACTGATACCGGTACTTATCCATTTGCCGGGATATAGTGCCTTGAAGATTGTGGCAATAGCATGATGGTCGGCAGCTGCTTGTGTAACATTCATGTATTTCCAATCAAGTGGAGAAGGAACGCTTTTGCCGAAATACCGATGCTCTATTACAAGCTGATTGGCATTTAGATAACGCGAGAGCTCTTCCGAATAGAAAGGACTGAGGGCATAATCAGCCTGATACCCTTCCGTCACCAAAACAAGAGGTTTTGCAAAGTCTATATGTGATAAAACAACACGCTGTTTAAAATGGGGAGAGGCGGGGTTGTTATGATCGACAGGTTGGTCAATAATAATGACATAAGTAGATTTAAAAAGTTTATTGCTTTTTATCTGATTTACTTCTACAACGTTAGGTAAGCTCTTTAGCCGAAGTAAAAGTGAATCGGTTTGGGCAGTTGCTGACTGAATAAGCAGAACAGCAACTGCAATAAATAGAATACGAGATTTGAGCATCGATGGATTGAATAGGATAGTTAGTTGGATCGATTAAAATTGTAGCGGTTTCGTCTTTTGTTTGAGCCATTCCAGTTCGGCACCACCAAGGTAAGTCGACAAACGAGCATATACCATAGCATGATAATCATTCACCCATTTCAGTTCATCGGCAGTAAGTAATTGAATGTCGATAAGATTACGATCTATCGGGCACAAGGTCAGTGTTTCGAATTTCAGGAAACTGCCATAGACCGTTTGGTCGCCAGCAACACATAACACCAGATTCTCTGTACGGATTCCGTGTTTGCCTTCTCTGTACATAGCAGGTTCAACAGAAGTAACCATGCCAATTTCCATAACATTTACAGCAGGTCCACCGGCATTTGGATTAATGCTCTGTGGCCCTTCATGCACATTGAGGAAGAAACCAACGCCATGTCCAGTACCATGTCCATAGTTGATACCCTGTTTCCAGAGTGCAATTCTAGCCAATGCATCAAGTTGATAGCCACGGGTTCCAACAGGAAAAACAGCATCAGATAGATCGATGGTTCCTTTAAGTGCTAATGTAAAATCACGCTTTTCTTCTTCATTAGGCTTGCTAAGTGCTACCGTTCTGGTAACATCAGTGGTTCCGCTCAAATATTGTCCGCCCGAATCAAGAAGGAAAAGTCCTTCAGGTTTCAGATCAACATCGGTTTCGGGTGATGGATTATAATGTACAATGGCACCATGACCGGCATATCCGGCAATAGACCCAAAGCTTAAGCCCATAAAGTTAGGCTGTTCACTTCTGTATTGTCGAATCTTTTCGGCAGCAGAAAGCTCAGTAATAGTCTCTTTGCCAATTGCATTTTCAAGCCAATGAAAGAATTTAACCAATGCCACACCATCATATTCCATGGTCTTACGCAAATTGGTTATTTCTGTTCCATTTTTAATAGCCTTCAGGGCAGTTGTAATATTTGTTCCTTCAATAATTTTTACTCCTGAAGGAATGGCATCTGCAATTGCCTGATTCACTTTAGACGTAGCAATAAGTAGTTTCTCGCCCTTCGCAATGCCCGACAATACATTAGCAATATTAGTATAGTCGTTCAAAGTAATACCCCCAGCTTCTAAAGTAGCTTTCAGTGCAGGACTAACCTTTGCAGGATTAATGAAAAGTGTTACGGCATCCATAGAAATTAGCACATAACTAACGAACAATGGATTATAGAGGATATCGGTACCTCGCAGATTGAGCAGCCAGGCAATATCATCGAGACTGGCAATAAGATGATGATCAACTTTTAATTGTGTCATCTCTGCGCGGACAGCAGTTATTTTATCAATGCGTGAGCATCCTGCAAACTTAACGTCATGATCAATCACCAGGTCAGTTGGTAATTCAGGTCTATCTGTCCAGATTTGACTGACCAGGTCTTCATTAGTAACAACATCAATCTGTTTAGGGGCTAAAAGTGCCTTGATATAGTTGACCGAATCTATAGAAACCACGGCTCCATCAAGTGCTACCACACTACCTTTAGGGAGTTTTTTCAACAGCCAATCTACATGCTCTGGGGTATGAGGCACTACCAACTTAACAAGCTCAATACCTGAATCTTTAAGCTCGGCTTCGGCTTGCAGGAAGTAACGCGAGTCAGTCCATAGACCGGCAAAATCTTTAGTAATAACCAATGTACCTGCCGATCCGGTGAAGCCTGAAAACCATGTTCTGGCTTCCCAATATTTTGGAACGTATTCTCCCATATGAGGATCAGTACTGGGAATAATGTAAGCGTCAAAGTCGGACCCCGCCATCAGACGACGAAGTTTATCCAGATTTTTTATCGTGTTCATAACGTAAGTTTTTTGTCATAAGTTAAAACAAAAATGTTTTAACACTCAAATATAATAAAGAATTACCCAAATAAACAAATAACATGGGCAATAAAATAAATAGGCGATAATGACTTCGCCTATTTATTTAAAATAACATTTTATGCAGATTCATGTGCTGTACGATGAATGATTTCGTTCTGAAGATCTTCACCCAGATCATTAAAATAGTCGCTATATCCAGCCACACGAACAATCAAGTCGCGATATTTTTCAGGATGTTTTTGAGCATCCAACAGTGTTTCGACAGACACTACATTAAACTGAATATGATGACCATCCATCCGAAAATAGCTTCGCACCAAACTTCCAAGCTTCGCAATACTCTCTTCATCATCAAAGAAAGAAGGCGAAAACTTCTGGTTTAACAGCGTGCCACCTGTACGGATATGGTCGAGTTTTGCAGCAGAACGAATTACTGCAGTAGGACCTTTGGTATCCGCTCCCTGTACAGGTGAGATTCCCTCAGAGAGTGGCTGTTTTGCTTTACGCCCATCAGGTAAGGCTCCGATCATCTTTCCAAAATAGACATGACAGGTAGTGGGCAACAAATTGATCCGATGTGCTCCTCCAATAGAAGTGGGACGACCATTGATAGCATCATAATAAACCTCGAATACATCCAATGCCAGATCATCAGCATAACTATCGTCATTACCAAACTTTGGCGTTTTGTAAATCAGCTCATTTCTAAATTCCTCAGCGCCTTCAAAGTTATTCTTCAATACCTGAATAAAATCAGTTAGTTTAATCGAACCGTTATCGAATACATGATATTTAAGAGCTGACAAACAATCTGTAATACTACCAAGACCCACACCCTGAATATAAGTAGAGTTATAACGAGCACCACCGGCATTATAATCGCGACCATTCTTAATACAATCTTCAGTAAGCAACGATAAAAATGGTACAGGCATATGATATGCAAAGATACTGTGAATGATATTATTCCCCTTTATCTTGATATCAATGAAGTGATTGACCTGCTTTTTGAACGCCTCGAAAAGTTCCTGAAAAGTTGTAAAACTTTCTGCTTCGCCTGTCTGAGGACCCAGCTGTTTACCCGTAAGTGTATCAACGCCATTGTTCAAGGCCAACTCAAGCATCTTTGGAATGTTAAAATAGCCGCTCAGAATATAAGCTTCCGTTCCAAAAGCACCGGTCTCAACACACCCACTGCAACCACCGTTACGGGCATCTGTCACACTCTTGCCTTGACGCATCAACTCTTGTACAATGGCGTCGGTATTAAAGATAGAGGGCTGTCCAAATCCGGTTTTTACAATACGAAGGGCACGATGAATAAAGCGATCAGGATTTTTCTTGCTCAGCTGTACCATTGAGCTGGGCTGCAAGAGACGCATCTCTTCGATAACATCAAGAATGATATATGAGAGGTCGTTAACAGCATCTGAGCCATCCGCATTAACACCTCCGACATTGATGAGCGAAAAATCAGTATAGGTATTGCTCTCTTCGGCAGTGATTCCTACCTTTGGAGGTGATGGGTGATTGTTAAATTTAACCCAAAAGGCCTGGAGCAGCTCTTTTGCATCCTCTTCGGTGATGGTACCCTCTTCCAATTGCTTTTTATAGATGGGATAGAGACTACGATCCAGTCGCCCCGGATTATATGAGTCCCATGGGTTTAGTTCGGTGATAACGCCCAGATGGATAAACCAATAGTGTTGCAAAGCCTCATGAATGGTTTCAGGCGCATGGGCAGGTACACGACGACATACCGCTGCCATTGCCAACAACTCGTCTTTACGTTGAGGTTCTTTACAGTTTTTTGCAAGGATTTCAAGCTTATCGGCATGACGTTCGGCATAGCGCATAACAGCTTTGGCGGCAATATTCATGGCCTCAAGCTCAGCCTTTCTCTCGTAAGCTTTGGGGTCGTTAACAAAGTCGAGCGAAGCGATTGCAGCTTCTATCTCCACCTGAATATCGAGCAACCCTGTACGAAACATTCTATCACCTAACACCGTATGCCCGGGAGCACGTTGTTCCTGAAACTCAGTGAATACCCCAGCAGCATAAGCCTCTTTCCATTCAGGAGACAAGCTGGCAAAGATTCGTTCGCGGTTTGTTTTGCCTTTCCAGAACGGGATGATAATATCACGATAAGCCTCTTTCGTCTCGGCATCTACAATAAACCAAACCTTATTACGGGTATTGAGGATATCTAGGTCCGACATGCTGTGCAAGTTGATCTCAGGATAGGTCGGCGTTGCTTTTGGAGCCGGACCACGTTCACCAACAATTAACTCATCTTCACCAATATAGATATTTTTGTTTTCAAGAATATATTTTAGACAATTGGCTCGTTGAATAACGATAGGCTCGGGCATCAGATTATTCTGACTATAAAATTCGGTAACCAGAAGTCCTCTTTCGGCAGAGATCTTACACTCTGCATTCAAACTTGCTTCACGAAGTTTCTTAATACGATCGTTCATATGTTTTACTTATTATAATGCGTTCTTTTATCTGGTATCATAAATTTTTATCCGCCAATCCTAACTTTAAAGCCGATCTTTCCATAAGTGTTTTTCAATGTATTGAGGCTTTCGGTATCGGGTTGGCTAAAAGTGTATTTGTCTGTTTCTAAACCCAAACGTTTATATTTACTTTTGGCAGCTGCATGATAAGGGAGCAGGAATAAACGATCTACCGAAGGATAGAGTCCTGAAAGCAACTCCGTAAAAGCAGCCACCTCCTCCGGGGTATCATTAACACCCGGAATAACCGGCATCCTCAACCATATCTTCTTCTTCATGGCAACCAACAATTCAAGATTATTCAGAATAAGGTGATTGGATACACCCGTATATTCAATATGTTTTGCCAAATCCATCACCTTAAGATCAAATAAAAACAGGTCTGTGTGAGCAGCAATGGTCCGAAGTGTTTCAACGGAAACATATCCACAGGTATCCACTGCAGTATGCAGCTCTCTATCCTTGCACAGGGTCAGAACCTCATCCATGAACTCAGGCTGCATCATGGGTTCGCCTCCTGAAAAGGTACCCCCCCCACCCGACTCATCAAAGAACAACCGCGACTTCTCTATTTCATGCACCACCTCTAATGGAGTTGAATAATATCCAACCGTCTCGGAAGTCTCATGCAATACTTCGCCAACCCTCCTGTTTATGATCATAGATTCAGTGGCCGGAAGCTGACTTTCGGGATTATGACACCAGCTACAAGCCAATGGACATCCTTTAAGAAATACGGTTGTACGTATTCCGGGACCGTCATGCACAGCATAATGTCGAATATCAAAGAGTAAACCCTTCATTTTAAACAAATAAAAAAGTAAAATGGATTAAAGAAAGAAAAAGAAGATAAAAGGAGGGGCTACACTAACACATCCAGCACTCGTAGAGGCCGCGACCATACTTATGATACAAACAAATGTAGCGACTAGGATGCATGGATTTACTTTCTTAAATGAAAGTGTAAAATTATAGCATTGTGTTTGTTATATCAAGTGCTCCTCTCAATTTAGATTTAATCTATTCTGAGTGACTTATTAACGAAGATCCTATCATTTAACTGGGCCAATATCATACCACCTAACATAAAGCCGCAACCCACCAATGCCCTAAAGCCTAATCGTTCATCAAGAAATAGCCATCCACCAATAGCTGCAAAGACCGTTTCGAGACTTAGGATGATGGCTGCATGAGCAGGATGAGCAGTCTTCTGCACAATCACCTGCAAAGTATAGGCCACCCCTACCGATAACAGTCCACCATATAAAATGGGGAGAGCTGCCATGTAAATGCCATTGAAAGAAATCGGTTCGATGACAAATGCAATAATGAGACTGATGATTCCGGTAGTAGTAAACTGATAGATAGACAACTTGATGGCATGCAGATAAGGCGACAACCAGCCGATCACTAATACATGACAAGCCCAGAATCCGGTGCTGATAAAGATCAGCAAATCGCCCTGTCCAATCTCAAAGTTTCCTTTCACACTGAGTAGGTACATCCCCACGACAGCCAATATCGCTCCAATCCAGGTACCTAGACCCGTTTTGTGTTTAATGAGCAGGCCGAATATAGGAACCAGCACAACATATAATCCGGTGATGAAGCCCGCCTTACCTGCGGTTGTATATTGCAGTCCCACCTGTTGAAGAGAGATTCCGGCAAAGAGTAATAAGCCTGCCAGTAGTCCACCCCATCGTTTCCAGAATAGCGAAAGCGGTTTATCTTTGGTATGAGGCGTAGTTTCAGGAAAGAAATAGAGAAGCGGAAGCAGTGAAAAGGCTCCTAATAGAAAACGAACCCCGCTATACGTAAATGGCCCAACATGATCCATTCCCATCCGTTGAGCAACAAAAGCCAAACCCCAAATCATTGCGGTTAGTAGTAGCAAAGAGTCTGATTTGAGATTGGATTTTTTCATTTAGTGTTTGATTTTGCTTTACGGTGATTGAAATTGTCGATACCTTCTTGCCGTTACAAAATTAGTATTTTATAAATCTATCAGAAAAGGATTGGTAATCTAATACGGTTTTCTACAACTCATGCTAAATTTTCAAATGAATTATCAACCCCAAAACGACAGCTTATATATTGGATATTAAAGCTTCCACATCGCATCTCAGTTTACCGAAATAAAAACTCCCGGGCATCCAGAAAGATACTCGGGAGTGATGATATATTGTGTGGTGTATTATTTCGTAGAACGTTTTTTGTATTCAGCGATGCCTTCATCTAAGAACTTAATAAAGTTCTCAACTTTAAGATCATAAGCTGTTGGTTTACGCAATAGTTCTCCGTTGTTATCCAACAATACATAATAGGGTTGTGAGTTTGTTTTAAAACGGGTTATCTGGAAATCAGCAAACTTCTTTCCAATGGTCTTCTTTACCTTACCATCAACGGTAGAGGTAATCCATTCGCTTTCAGGAATCTCTTTGCGATCGTCTACATAGAGTGCGACTACTACAAACTGCTCTTTCAACTTCTTCAACACCTGTGGATCACTCCACACGTTGGCTTCCATCTCGCGACAGTTAACACATCCGTGACCGGTAAAGTCTACAAACAATGGTTTGTTTTGTTGTTTGGCACAACGCAAGGCCTGCTCATAGTCAAAATACCCCTTCAGGTTGTGTGGAAGATGAAGAAAATCAGCATATTTTGGTGCTTCACAAAGTTCTTTATTGTCTGAAGTATTGCCATTACCTCCACCGTTCTCAGCTACGATACGATTTAGGTCGAAGTCGAGACTTGATTCCGGAGGGAGATAACCTGAAAGTGCTTTCAAAGGTGCTCCAAACATTCCGGGGATCATATAAACTACGAAAGAGAAGGTGATGATCGCCAGAAACAATCGACCTACCGAAACATGCTTTACTTCACTATCGTGTGCAAACTTGATTTTACCCAATAGATAGATCCCCATCAGGGCAAAGATGACAATCCAGAGCGCCAGATAGACTTCACGATCGAGAATATGCCAATGATAGGTTTGATCGGCGATACTCAAGAACTTCAACCCTAAGGCAAGTTCTAAAAAGCCCAACACCACTTTAACTGCATTCAGCCATCCACCTGATTTTGGGAGGTTAGATAACAACGAGGGGAAGAAGGCAAACACCATAAAGGGCAATGCAAAGGCGAGAGAAAAGCCCAACATACCAATGATTGGCATGAGCACTTTACCTCCTGCAGAAGCAACAAGTATTGAGCCTACAATAGGACCGGTACATGAAAATGAAACCAGCACCAATGTAAAGGCCATAAAAAACGCGCCTGCCAAGCCACCTTTATCGGCACTTTTGTCGGCTTTATTGACCATCCAACTGGGAAGAGTTATCTCGAAAAGACCGAAGAATGAAGCTGCAAAGAACAGGAATATAAGGAAGAAAAAGACATTCGGAATCCAATGTGTACTGAGGAAGTTCGCAAAGTTAGCACCCAGCGTTAAAGCTACAATGGTGCCGATAACAGTATAGATTAATATGATAGATAACCCATAGACCAATGCTTCCATTTTGGCTTTGGCCTTACTCTTTGCATCATTCATGAAGAAAGAGACAGTCATCGGGATCATTGGAAAGACACATGGAGTAAGGATTGCAACTAATCCGGCCAGAAAAGCTTTAATGAACCAACCCCACATTGAAGTAGAATCGTCACTTCCCGAAGTTGAATCAATGGATTTCGAGATAGCAGCATTCGTTGACTTAGTCACTGTATCCGAAGGATTACTTTTCTTTACACTATCTGAAATGATCGTTGTATTGGATGACTTTTGTCCGTTCGCAGCAATAGCCTTACCATCCTTAACTGTAGCGGATTGTGTAACAGCTGCGGCAGCCCCTGCTACGCCCTTCAGATTGAAGGAGTAATCGGTTTCTTGAGGCGGTGTACATTGATGGTCATCGCAACTCATATATTCTACCGTTCCCTTTAGAACAGTAGTAGCGGCGTTCACCTTTACCTTCTGTTTAAAAACGATTCTGCCAGAGAAATACTTTAAGGTCATCGCAAAGCTCTTATCGTACTCTTCAGTGGGTTTGGGTTCTGATACTTTTCCTTCTAACTGTACGGATGGATTCTTTTCGAATTTAAAGGAGGTCGGTATAGGACCACCATCGCCAATAAACTGAGAATACATATGCCATCCCGGCTCAACTGTTGCGATAAATGTTAATTCAACTTCATTGCCGGAAAGAGCCTTCTGGCTAAAGTTCCAGCTAACGGGGTTTTGAACTTGCGCCTTCAACGAACTGAAGGAGATTAACAAAACGATAATGCCAAGAATTTTTTTACTAAACTTCATTTGCATAAGGTTGCTTTGTGATGTTGTTTTTAGACCCACCAAATGCCTAAAAGTTTAAACATGCTTTAAGTGGGATGACTGTACTTGAACGTTGTAATGATCTGTTTTGGTCTACAAATTTCCACTTCTTTTTTCAATTAAAACAGAAAAGAGTTATTACAAAACCACTACACCCATTCTTTTTATCACTTACAAATCCAATACATCAGGACACTATCAACTGATTATCTAGATTTTACAATATTTATTAAAATATTTCATTTTTAAGTTTCACGGGGAAAACAGTTGTAACTAAAAAGTTTATTATACCTTTGACACCATAATATATAAAAACATAAAGTAATCTAAGTTTTCTACTGATGGGTAAACAACACATTACCATTCACGACCTTGCCAAAATCTTAAATCTGAACGCCTCTACAGTCTCCAGAGCGTTAAACGATCATCCCAAGATTAGTGCTGAGACAAAAAAACAGGTACAGAAACTGGCTTCAGAGATGAATTACCAACCCAATGCGTTGGCTTCCTCCTTACGAAAAGGTTCTGCCCATACTGTTGGATTAGTTCTACCCCGTGTCAATAGAAATTTCTTTGCCAGTGCAATCGAAGGAATTGAAGCCGTATTAAATAAAGCCGGCTACCATCTTATCATCACCCAAAGTAATGAAAGTGCTGAAAAAGAAAAAGAGTGCATCAGTTCGCTGATCAGCTCACGTGTCGATGGCATTATCATCTCCATCAGTTGGGAGACCAAGGATCTGTCACATCTCATAGCGGCACAGAGCAAGAAGATTCCATTGATCTTCTTCGACCGTATACCCAGAGATTTTGAGGCTAGCAAAGTAATGTTGAACGACTATCAGGGAGCCTATCAGGCCACTGAATACCTTATCAACAATGGAAATAAAAAGATAGCCTTCCTCGCCGGCCCACAACATCTTCAAATCTATTCAGAACGTTTTCGTGGATATAAAACAGCGCTCGAAGATTATAACTACCCGGTAGATTCTACCTATATCATTGAGAACTGCTTGACACAAGAGCGAGGTGCTGAAGGTGCCGCACAGTTGTTATCTTTAGAGAAAAGACCTGATGCTATCTTCGGATCAAGTGATTATTCTGCTTTAGGCGCATTAGTATATTGCAAAGAAAATGGCTTAAGAATACCTGAAGATATATCGATATTTGGATTCGCAAATGAGCCTTTTACGAAACTGATCGACCCACCACTGTCATCAATAGAACAGTTTCCAAACAAGATGGGAGAGGCTGCTGCTCAACTTTTCCTCAATGCCGTTAAGGACAAAAACTCAAAGCACCAAACCATCGAGATGATTCCTGAGATCAGGGTTAGGCAATCAGTTTTAAGCAGAAAAGTTTCTCAATTCTAAAATTGAGCCAGAAAAGTAACCAGACTAGTTTCGCTATTAGAGAGGTTCAGTTTCTTACGTAAACGGGTACGTGCAACTTCTATGCTGTTTGCACTCTGTTTTGTGAGTGAGGCGATGTCCTTAGTCGTCATATTCAACCGGAGAAAAGCACAAAGACGACGTTCATTGGCCGTAAGCTCCGGGTACTGTTCGTTTAATTTCTGATAGAAGTTACTGTGAACCTGTGTAAATCGCACCTCAAACTCGTCCCAGAGATCTTGATCACCACCTGCCTGAAGCTCACGGACAACGTCTTTAAGAATCTGTTGGTTCTCTCCTTTTAAAGTAAGTACGATCTTCTGTAACCGTTCAATGATGCTATTGATCAATTCATTTTTCTGAACCAGATACATCACATTGGTCGTGATCTCCTTATTTCTATATTCCAGTTCTTCTTTCAAATGAACCTGTTCCATTGCCAAGTTTTGCTGAACCAACACAACCTCACGATTTCTGCTTCGTAACCGACTATAGAATAGCAAACTAATTATGAGCAGAAAGATTAGAAAAGCCCCCGAAAAATAAAAGAAGAATGCTTTACGTTGTTGTTGAATACTCGCTCTTTGTTGCCTGAAATCAAAGTCGCTTTGCAACTCCATCTGCACGACCCTACTTGACAAATCGGCCTGATGAAGACTGTCATTCAATCGATTATAAAGCAAGTCGTAACTATATGCTTCCTTAAAATCCTGCTTATGAGCATAGAGTTCGCTTAATCCTTTTGCGGCATTTCGTAACTCCATAAATGATTTCAGCTCAGAAGCAATGGTGAAGGCTCTTTTGTAATTGATAGTGGCCGAATCGTATTTCTTGATATCGAGATAATATTTTCCCAGACTGTTAAACACCGTCGTCAGCTGCTCCTTATTACCGGTGACCAGACACAGCGACAAGCTCTGTTGAAAGAGCGACAGGGCTTTCTCTCTAAGCCCTTGTTGTTGATAGTTTACAGCGAAATTGTTTAATATGATAGAAGCAATAGCTCCGTTCTTGATCTCGTTAGCTAGACTTAAAGCCCTTTGATAGTAGTTGAGCGCTTCGGTATGTTGCCCCATGATCCGATAACACTCGCCAATATTGTTATTAGATGCGGCAATCAGCGCCTTATCCCCTATAAGTTTTCGAATCTCGAAAGCTTTCTTGTAATAATCCAATGCATGAGAGCCATCGTTCTGATCAAAGTAAACACCACCAATAAGATTGTAGGACTGTGCCAACTCGACGGAATCTTTTGATGCAAGGGCATAGTTTATAGCATTTGCGAAATAGTCTATTGCTTTACGGTACACGCCCTGGGTTTTATATAACTTCCCTAATGCATTGCTGATATAAGCTTGTTTCTTTTTATCCTTTAAATCGGTAGCCAACTCAAGGGCAATCTGATAATATTTAAAGGCCTCAGCATAACTATTACGGTTGCTGTACATCTCAGCAGTATTCAATAGCGCCTCGAGTTGTTTTACGGGATCATCATTAATGGTAGCCAGCTTTAAAGATTGCTGGTTACTTTCCATTTTATTATCTAAAGAATATGGAAGGTGGCGAACCGGATCGCTATCTGACTTTCGATGCGAAGCGAAGGCTCCAAGTGAGATGTGGAGCAGACAGAATAAAAACAACGTTATATAGCTCTTCGCCATGAAATCGCTTTTCGTAAAAGTAATCAATATAAATACAAATATATTAAGAATTCTTAAAGCGGAATAAAAAGGATAAAAGAACCAACCTTTTACTCGTTAGTATCCAGCTTGATGTCTTTTACATTGAGTTGGATCGTCTTGCTGCCATTATAATCGTTCTCTTCAATATTATAACAAATACTAAAAGACTGTCCCTGCAAAACAGAATCAATCAGATGCCCCTGATGAAAGGCAATGGCAGGGAAAGGGAAACTGGCAATGTCGGTATGTATCACATTTAACTTGAGATGATTTTTGCCTACCATCTTGGCATTACCGGTATCTACAACTTCGCTGGTTCTAAATACGGGTGACATATTTCCCGGACCAAATGGAGCAAACTGTTTCAAAATCCTGATAAATTTGGAACTGATTTCACTCAATTTCATATCCAGGTCAATCTCTACCTCTGGAATAAGTTGCTCATCAAGGATCGTAGCACTGACAATCTCCTCAAACTTTTTGATAAATGCATCCAGATTTTCAGGTTTCAAGGATAGTCCGGCGGCATACTTATGACCACCAAAATGTTCTAACAGATCGCTACAAGCATCAATGGCATCATACACATCAAAGTCTTTTACCGAACGGGCAGAACCAGTGATCAAACCATTCGAAACAGTCAGTACGATAGTTGGTCGATAATGTGTTTCCGTTAATCGAGAAGCTACAATACCAATGACCCCTTTATGCCAATCCGCATTATAAATAACGGTAGACTTCTTTGAGGGACTTAATGGATCAGCCTCGATAGACTCTAAAGCCTCGATGGTAGTCTTTATATCTTTATCTCTACGCTCTGTATTATTAGCATTAACGGTTTCGGCTGATTCTTTGGCCTCTTCAAGCGAGGATGCTATCAGCAACTTCACTGAATTACTACCACTCTCAATTCGACCTGCTGCATTGATACGAGGGCCAATCAGAAAAACAATATCATTAATATTCAGTTCCTTGTTGAACGCAAATTCGAAGGTACTTCCATTTGAACAAGCTGTCTTTTTAAGAATCCGGCAAAAAGTCAGGATAGCTTCCAATCCCGGACGAGGGTTGGAATTGAGTAACTTTAACCCATAATGCGCCAGGATACGGTTTTCACCAATTATTGGAACAATATCAGAAGCAATGCTTACCACGACCAGATCAAGATAAGTAAGAAGTGTTTCGAAGGGAATGTTATTCTTGCTTGCAAAAGCTTGAATCAATTTAAATCCTACCCCACACCCCGATAGCTCGTTAAATGGATAAGCACAATCGGCTCTCTTTGGATCGAGTACTGCAATAGCAGGAGGAAGTGTATCACCCGGACGGTGATGGTCGCAGATAATAAATTCGACACCTTTCTCTAAGGCATATTCAATTTTCTCGACAGCTTTGATGCCACAGTCGAGAGCAATGACCAGTGAAAAATCGTTTTCCGCAGCATAATCGATACCTGCAACAGAGATTCCATAACCCTCCTTATAGCGATCGGGGATATAGAATTCAACTTTTGAATGATGCTGTTTCAAGAAAGAATAAACCAAAGCTACAGCAGTGGTTCCATCAACATCATAATCGCCATAAACTAAGATCTTTTCATCTTTTTCGAAGGCCACCTCTATTCGCTGGACGGCTTTGTCCATGTCCTTCATCAAAAATGGATCGTGCAGATTTTCTAAAGAAGGTCTAAAGAAATCACGGGCCTCTTCAAAAGTAGTAATGCCCCGCTGCACCAACAACTGCACCAGGTTCTCATCTATACCCAGTTGATTACACAGTTGATCAACAATCTCGGGATCACCCTTTTCCTTTAGTACCCAGCGTTTCTCCATTTTCTTTTTTTAGATTGGTAAAGATAAGAAGAAAGCCTTATGAGCAAAGCGATATTGACATAACTTCTTTAAAATTGAGATAAAGTGCTGATAGCATATAGCTAAGCACTTCCCCATTTATGTTTTTTAGAATGATGATCTCATCGCCTCAACAGGATCAAGTCGAGAAGCACTCCAGGCCGGAATGAAACCAGAGACAAGACCGATGATGGTTGATATAGAGATACCAAGCGTAATATTTCCTCGTGATAGCTGAACGGGCATATCAAATCCATACGTCGCAATAAGTGTTCCGATATAGATGATAAAGAGTCCAATCAATCCTCCAATGAGCGAAAGGAATATTGATTCGATCAAAAACTCTAACAGGATATACCCTCGTTTAGCACCCATCGATTTCTTGATGCCGATAATACTGGTTCGTTCTTTAACCGATACGAACATGATGTTGGCAATACCAAAGCCTCCAACCAATAGTGAAAATCCGCCAATGACCCAGCCAATGGTAGAAATAACTGCGAATAATGAGTCAAATCCTTTCGAGATGATACTGGTTTCATTAATAGCAAAATCGTCCTCCTGTGTAGGTTTCAACTTACGGATAGAGCGCATGATTCCACGCAGTTCATCAGTAAGCTCCTCATTAGATACTCCTGGCTTGGCCTTGATCATTAATGAAGCCTCCACATCGCCATCAAAGTTGATGAAGTTTCTTCCATATAGAACAGGAAGCAAAACCTGATTATCGGTAGATTGTCCAAACGGGTTATTTCCCACCTTTTTAAATACACCAATAATTTCAAGCTTCAGTCCGGCTATCTTTATATATTTACCTATCGGATCAGCATTTTCAAAGAGTGTTTGTGCAATTTCATATCCTATGATAGCAACATTTCGACCGGCAGCAGCTTCCTGCATGGAGAAGTAACGCCCATGTTCGATTTCGAAAACAGTAACTTTGTCATAATCATACGATACGGCAAGTACCGTAGCACCTTCAACGCTATTATTCAAATATTTCACATTTTTATTTACGCCGATATAATAAGCCCCAAGCACAGCGGCATTCGATCTGTTCATCACCTCAGTCAACTCGCTGGGACGCGGTTGTGGACGCTTCATATACTTCCACCACGCATAATCACCACCCATCTGCCAAGGCCATTTCTGAACAAACAGCACATTACTTCCAATTTCGGAGAGGCTCTTTTTAAAGTTTCGTTCGATTGAATCGAAGACCGTAAATACAGAGATAACGCAAAATATTCCGATAGTAATACCTAAAAGAGACAACATGGTTCGCACCTTATTGACCCTCAAGGCATCAATCGCAAAAATGAAACTTTCGCGAATTACACGTAAAAATATTAATCTTCGCATAGCTGATAATTAGTTTAATTTCAAGAATAGCATTTGGACAGCAGTAGTTGTTGCCCTGTAAAAATACACAATTTCCGTTAAAAAACTTGTTAATTGTTATGATTTTCAGTAAACTTGCAAACTTTTAAAAATCAACCCCATCGCTTGCTTTAAAATTGAAAATCACCCAAGTGCATAATTACTTTTAATTATATTTTGGTGTTTGAGGCTCCTTTTTAAGCAAGATAATAATGGAGAACATGAAAAAAATCAACAGCGCACTGGTCTCTGTATATCATAAAGACCGCTTAGATGAAATTGTAAAACTACTTGTTGACAATAACATCAAAATTTACTCTACAGGAGGGACCTACGATTTCATCAAAAAGATGGGAATCGAAACCTTCACCGTTGAATCATTGACCCAGTATCCTTCTATCCTGGGGGGAAGAGTGAAAACCCTTCATCCAAAAGTATTTGGCGGTATCCTCGCTCGCAGAGAGAATGAAACCGACCTCAGCCAGATGGCAGAATATGCGATTCCGGAGATAGATTTAGTGATTGTTGATCTCTATCCTTTTGAAGAAACGGTAGCTTCGACAACCAATCAGGCCGAAATCATTGAGAAAATCGATATCGGTGGGATCTCTTTAATCCGTGCTGCTGCCAAGAATTATAACGATGTAGCCATTATCCCTTCTAAAGAACAGTATGACTTCCTCATCAATCTGTTAAAAGAGAAAAAAGGATGTACCACTTTAGAAGACAGACTATACCTGGCTGCTCAGGCATTTAATGTATCATCACATTACGACTCAGCTATCTTTGGATATTTCCAAACCAAGACGGCTATTGACGCATTTAAGTTTAGCGTTCAGGGTAAGCAGGAGATGCGTTATGGCGAAAATCCACATCAGAAAGGTGCATTCTATGGCGATCTGGATAAAGTTTTCGAACAATTACATGGAAAAGCTATCTCATACAACAATCTCATCGACCTGGAGTCAGCGCTGAATCTGGTAAATGAGTTTACAGAAACCACTTTTGCGATCATCAAACACACCAATGCCTGTGGCATCGCCAGCAGAAGTAATCCTGTTGACGCATGGAAGGCTGCATTAGCCGGTGATCCTGTTTCAGCATATGGCGGCGTTATCGTAACCAACTGTGTAATTGATCTGGAGACCGCCCAAGAAATCAACAAGCTCTTCTTTGAGATTATATTTGCCGAAGGATATAATGATGATGCCCTTGAGGTATTAAAAACAAAGAAAAACAGAATCATCCTTCAAAAGAAATCAAACACCTATAGTCCTGTTCAATTCCGTTCGGTATTGAATGGCGTCTTGGTACAAGATAAAGATTTAAAAGTAGAAACCGTTGAAGATCTAAAGGTTGCCACCAATAAACAACCCGATAGTTCGCTTACCGGTGATCTGCTTTTTGCGAATATTGTCGTTAAACATACTAAATCGAATGCGATTGTCGTTGTGAAAGATAAACAGTTGCTCGGTAGTGGTGTTGGACAGACATCACGTGTTGACTCAACGAACCATGCTATTGAGAAAGCGCATGAATTTGGATTTGATTTAAATGGATCTGTCCTGGCTTCTGATGCATTTTTCCCCTTTGCCGATTGTGTTGAAATAGCACATAAGGCAGGTGTGATTGCATTTATTCAGCCGGGGGGGTCTGTTCGCGATCAGGATTCAATTGACTATTGTAATAAGAATGATCTACCCATGATTATGACCGGGTTTAGACATTTTAAACACTAAAAACACGCTGAAAATTATTTTTTTTAATAATTAACAGTGTTTGCTTGTTATCGTATAGTACTTTTGCAAAAAAAATTACAGTAATATAAGATGGGACTCTTTTCTTTTTTAACCAAAGAAATTGCTATAGACCTCGGGACAGCGAATACAATCATTATCTATAACGATAAAGTCGTTGTAGATGAGCCTTCTATTGTAGCCATTGAGCGCAATACGGGAAGGGTTATTGCCGTAGGGAAAAAAGCCATGATGATGCATGGTAAAACACATGAAAACATCAAAACAATCCGTCCTTTACGTGATGGTGTTATTGCTGATTTCCAGAGTGCTGAGCACATGCTCAAGGAGTTTATCAAGATGGTTACTCCTCGTAAAACGCTATTTCCACCTGCACTAAAGATGGTAATTTGTATTCCGAGTGGTATCACTGAAGTAGAAGAAAGAGCCGTAAAAGACTCAGCCGAGCAGGCAGGTGCCAAGGAAGTTAAGTTGATTCACGAACCAATGGCCGCTGCTATCGGTATCGGTATCGATGTAATGGAACCTACTGGTAATATGATTATCGACATAGGTGGTGGTACCAGCGAGATCGCTGTTATTGCACTTGGAGGTATTGTAAACAATAAGTCGATCCGTGTTGCGGGCGATGATCTGAACTACGATATCGAAGAGTATATGCGTAAACAACACAACATCAATATAGGTGAAAGAACCTCTGAGCGCATTAAGATTGAAGTAGGTGCTGCCATGGTTGATATCGACAATCCGCCTGCAGATTATGCAGTACACGGTAGAGATATGTTAACCGGTATTCCTAAAGAGATCTATGTAAACTATGCCGAGATTGCTCATGCGCTGGATAAAACCATCTCTAAGATCGAAGCAGCTGTTTTGAATGCACTCGAAATGACGCCTCCCGAATTAGCTGCCGATATCTATCGTACAGGTATCTATCTGGCCGGTGGTGGTGCCTTGCTTCGTGGATTGGATAAGCGGTTACATATGAAAACAAAGCTTCCTGTTCATGTTGCCGACGATCCATTGCGTGCTGTAGCCCGTGGTACCGGTATCGCCTTGAAGAACTTTGACAAATTTACATTCCTCATTAAATAACAGATAACGCATCAGCATATCCGGTGGTCTCACTACCGGATATGCTGAAGTGCCTCCAAACATAACAGCATGCGAAACCTGTTTACTTTCTTGTGGAGACACTCCATGTTTTTCCTCTTCATCATTCTGGAAGTCTTCTCTATTCTGTTTGTCGTTAAATATAACGGTTATCAGAAGTCTGTCGCTTTTGGACAGTTTGATGAATTATCAGGATCATTTCATCGTACGTATAACAACTTCTGGGAATATTTTAGTCTCCGAAAAATCAATCATGATCTGGCAGAAGAAAATGCAAGGTATCGTAAGATGCTCCCTTCGGCATTTCTGATTACCGATTCTTTGGTACACTATAAGAACGACACCCTCTACCGCCAACATTATCAATATATGTCTGCCCAGGTCATCAGCAACTCCACAAACACTGCGGCTAACTACATTCAACTCGACAAGGGTCGTCTGCAAGGTCTCAATAAAGATATGGCCGTTATAAGTCCCAAAGGAATTGTTGGAACTGTCGTTAATGTCTCTAATAATTTTGCATGGGTGATGTCGATCCTCAACAAAGAGTCGCGTATCAGCGTCCGCATCAAAAAGAACGCGCAGATTGGAACACTGGCATGGGAAGGAGGAAGTTATCTCTATGCTTCATTAAAAGATATACCCACACACGTTTCGGTTATAAAAGGCGACACTGTATTTACGAGTGGTTATTCACACGTATTCCCTAAAGGAGAGATGGTGGGTACTATTAGCGAGGTATCCATAAAACCCGGAGAGCATTTTTATACCATCCAATTAAGGCTGGCTGTCGATTTTAACAGCCTTGGGCATGTTTATGTTGTTAAGAATCTTCTTCGCGAAGAACAAATGAAACTGCAGGAGAGCAACAAAAATGAGTAATACATATATCAGGATATCCATCCGGTTCGTTTTATTAATCTTAGTACAGGTATTGATACTAAGCAATGTCCATTTTCTGGGATATCTGAATCCATATGTCTACCTGCTTTTTATCCTTACCTTGCCTTTTGAAACACCCAAATGGGTGTTATTAACGACTGCTTTTGCCTTAGGTCTTTCCGTCGATCTTTTCTCAAATTCTCTGGGTATCCATGCAGCAGCCTCTGTTTTTGCAGCTTATTTCAGGCCTGGCGTTATCAGCCTCATCACCTCCCGCAAAGAATACGAACCCGGTGTAGAGCCATCCATTGCCGACCTTGGTTTTCAATGGTTTATCACATATACCTTCATTATCACCTTTCTGCACCATTTCTGTCTGTTCCTTATCGAAGCCTTCCGATTTACCGGCTTCTTCGGCACCCTTGGTCATAGCTTTGTCAACGCATTGTTTACCGTTCTAATTATCATTCTTGCGCAGTACCTTTTTTATCGTAAGAAGAAGTAACTTCTCTATATTTGTACAATCTGTACATTCAACTTCGAAAACAATGACTGCCCTACGGTATAAACTATTCTTTCCGGTATTTCTGATTTCATGCTTCTGTCTGCTATCCTGTGGTAATCAAGATAAAGACTCTTTTACTATTGCAGGGGAGATAAAAGGCATAAATCAGGGGAATGCTCTTTTGTACAACTTAGAAGAAACGGGGCCGCAGCTGATTGATTCATCAAAAATAGATAATGGGAAGTTCTCGTTTAAGGGAAAGATAAAGTTCCCTGAAATGGTTCTGTTGAAAGTTGATGGTAACAGAGCCGGAATTTCTTTCTTCTTGGAAGCCGGAAAGATTCGTTTTAAAGCAAGTGCCGATAGTCTGAATGGTGCCACCATCACCGGTTCGGAGAGCAACGATCTCTATCAGAAGTTTCATACGGAAATGCATCGCTACGATGAACAGAGTCGAAATATACTGGATCGCTATATGCAGGCCAAAAGCAACAGCGATACTTCGCTCATGAGTAAGCTCTATGATGCTAATTCGGATGTTGATAAAGAACGGATCATATTTACCCGCGATTTTGTGAAGCAAAACAGAGGAAGCAATGTAGCGATCTATATTGCAGCAACACAATTGATTTATTCGATGGAGGCAGAAGATCTGGAACAGATTAGTGCTGCTTTCCCTCCCCGCCTTAAAGATTCGAAATATCTGAAATTGCTTTCAAATCAGATTAAGGCATTGAATCAGGTGAGCATTGGTCAGCCTGCACCTAATTTTACATTAAACGACGTCAACAATCATCCTGTGCGACTATCTGACTTCAAAGGAAAGATCGTATTAGTAGATTTCTGGGCCTCGTGGTGTAAGCCATGTAGAGAGGAGCATCCTGATTTAATAACAGTTTATCAGAAATATAAAGACAAGCAATTCGACATACTCAGTGTTTCGATTGATGAAGATATGACGCTTTGGAAAGATGCGGTGAAACTGGATAAGCTTTCATGGACACAGGTTTCCGACTTGAAAGGGCTAAATAATGTTGCGCTTAAACAGTACGGGGTGGTGAAAATCCCCTCCAATGTATTGATTGACAAGAGTGGCATCATCCTGGCAAGAAATATAAAACCGAAACAGCTTGCTGAAAAGTTGAAGCAAATTTTGAAGTAATATTCTATCGTCGTCATTTCGAACGTAAGTAAAAAAAAGCGCTCCGTCATTTCGACCATAGGGAGAAATCTCCCATTAGTTGTCGTGCTGCTTTTGGGAGATTTCTCCCTTCGGTCGAAATGACGAGATCCACTTAACGACTGCAAAAATTAGACCAATGAATTTAAAATGGTTTCTCCTTATGGCCTGCTCGCTTCTGGTCTTATCGCCCGATAGACTTATAGGCCAAGGCATTGCCGTACAACAATGGAGAGACCATCTGCCTTTCAACAACTTAATTTCTGTAACCCGTAGTGCAAATAAGGTCTATGCTGCTTCATATTATGGCATCTTCACTTATGACACAGAGGACAACAGTATCAGCAAGCTCACAAAAATAAATGGTCTTACCGATATGGGGATCAGCAAGATTTCGTATAGCACAACCAACGACCTCTTACTAATTGCCTACCAGAATGCCAATCTCGATATTGTACAGGGAGGCAAGATCATCAACATGCCCGATATCAAGAATAAAAATATCTCCGGTGATAAATCCATTTACAATATCTATTTCCGCGATCATTTTGCCTATCTCTGTTGTGGTTTTGGCGTAGTCGTGATCGATCTGGTTAAACAGGAGGTCTCGGATACCTGGTATATCGGCAACAATGGAAGTGCTACAAAGATTTACGATCTCACTTTCGATGCAAGCGGACAAACCATCTATGCGGCCACCGAAACCGGATTGAGAAAAGCCTTGGTAAGTGCAAATCCAACGCTCTTCTCATCATGGACACAAGTTGCCCCCATTTCTAATAATAGTGCGACCTTTAATCTGGTTGAAGAGGTAAACGGCAAGATTCTGACCAATCGTAAAGGCTTGCAATACAATCAGGACACGCTCTATCTCTTCGACAATAACAAATGGAGCATCTTTATGAAAGATGTCTACCTCCCCCGTTTTAGTCTGAATGCCAATAACGGACGAATTGCCGTCAACATGAACTTTGCAGCCAATATCATGAATGTGGATGGCTCGGTATATTCACAGGTATTAAATTACAAACCCACTGCCATGCAGGCTGTTGACATGATACTCGATCCCGATGGCACGGCATGGATTGCTGATGCATCATCTGCACTGATCAAGGTATCGCCTCAAGGCGTTATCACAAAGATAGAACCCAACGGACCATCGCAAGCTTCTACCTTTGCCATAGCCACAACCGGAAAAGATGTATGGGCGGTTGCCGGAGGCTACAACAACTCATATGGCAACAATTATCTGATGGCGAATGCCTTTTCCTTTATCAACGGAAGCTGGAATTCATACAACAATCAGAACCAATCCCTTTTAGGCGATGCCCGCGATTATGATGTCATTGCCATCGATCCGGCTAATGCAAAACATCTCTATATCGGCTCGTGGGGCTGGGGTGTTTCTGAATATCTGGATGGAATCCTTAAAACACAATACACGGCCACAAACTCATCGCTCAGATCAACCCCTTTCTCAGTAGATCAGTCGATAAGGGTCGGAGGGCTCGCCTTCGACAGCAAAGGAAACCTCTGGGCTACCAACTCCATCACACCAAATCTGCTCTCTGTTAAGAAAACGGATGGGACATGGCGGTCGTTCGATCTGTCACCCTATAATTCAATCGATGTTGAAAAGGTCATCGTGGATCAAAACGATCAGAAATGGATCCTACTCAGAGAGCATAGCATCATCGTTTTCAACGATAAAAACACCATCGACAACACTACAGATGATAAGCTTACCAAGTTAACTGAGGTCACGGGGAATGGGAATCTGCCAGGGACTAAAATCTATACTATCATTCCCGATAAGGACGGAGCGATCTGGATAGGTTCTGACAAAGGAGTAAGCGTCATCTATAATCCCGGCAATGTTTTTACCGGAAGCAATTATGATGCACAGGTTGTGAGGGTCGAGAATAATGGACAGCTCATACCATTGCTCGAAAACGAATCGGTCACTGCTATTGCGATTGATGGCGCCAATCGGAAATGGATGGGAACAGCCAACTCCGGACTCTTCCTGATCTCGGCTGATGGCACCAAAGAACTGCAACATTTTACAGTTGATAATAGTCCGCTTCTCTCCAACACCATCTCATGTATTGGCGTTAACTCGGAAGGAGAAGTGTTCATTGGAACAGATAAAGGACTCATTTCTTATCGCGGCACGGCTTCAGAACCCACCGAAAGCAGCAAAGGAGCCTTTGCTTTTCCAAATCCTGTCAGGCCAAATTATACAGGGCTCATCTCTATCAAAGGATTGACCTTTAATGCCGATATCCGCATTACCGATGTCGCCGGACATCTGGTGTCACAAATGAAAGCCGACGGCGGACAAGCAACATGGGATGGCAAGGACCTGAAAGGACGCAGGGTAGCACCAGGCGTTTATCTTGTCTTCGGCAGCAACGACGATGGAAGTAGCACTGTAGTCACCAAAATCCTCATCGTTAGATAACGCCTCAAACCATGCTAAACAAAACCAACGGCATCGTATTACATACCATAAAATATGGTGAGACCAGCGTAATTGTGAGGGTCTACACCGAGCTTTTTGGCATACAGTCATACATCTTAAAAGGAGCCCGAGGGGCGAAATCTAAAAACAAGATGAATCATCTTTCACCACTCACACTATTGGAGATGGATGTTTATCATAAAGAGAGTTCGCATTTACAATATATCCGTGAGATGAGGATCACGCATCCTTTCTCCTCCATCCCTTTCGATATCGTCAAGAGCAGTATCTCGCTCTTCATCAACGAAGTGATCAACCGCACAGTACGCGAAGAAGAACCCAATCCACCCCTCTATACCTTTCTGGAAAATAGCATCCGTTGGTTCGACTTGGTGCATACGAACTATACCAACTTTCATCTTTGGTTTTTGGTTCATTTTAGCCGGTATCTTGGCTTCACGCCGCACGATAACTATTCAACGACAAACCACATTTTCAATCTGCGTGAGGGATGTTATCAATCCATGTTACCCGAGCATGCCGACTATCTCGACAACCCCTTGTGCGGCTACCTGGTCGATTTAACAGAGACCAAACTAACCGACCTCCCCTCTTTACATATTCCAACGCCCATCAGGCAAGACCTGCTCCCACGTATGATCGATTTTTACCGGTTTCATATTTCAGGGATGAAAGATATCAACTCGCTGGAGGTTCTGCACGAGATATTCAGTTAGACAACTACCTATTAAAGGTTCAGCATCGAATTCTGCATTCCAAAACACAGAGACTTAACACAATTTTGTATCTTTGCAAAAAATAACGATTAATTATGAGTTTGGAACTGAGCGAACAGGAAATCATTAGGCGCAATTCAATGGACGAATTGCTGAAAATGGGCATTAATCCCTATCCTGCCGAAGCATTTGATGTGAATGTTACTGTAAAAGAAATCCTTGAGAAATACCCAACCGACAACACCCTCTATCAGGAAGTTAGTCTCGCAGGTCGTATCATGGGTCGTCGTATCATGGGTGCTGCTTCGTTTATAGAGCTGCAAGACGCCACTGGTCGCATTCAGATCTACATTAAGAGAGATGATCTTTGCCCTACCGAAGACAAATCGTTCTACAATATAGTATTTAAGCGCCTGTTCGATATTGGCGATATTATTGGCCTCACCGGTTTCGTTTTCATCACCCAGATGGGCGAGATTACCATCCACGTTAAAGAACTCAAGTTATTAAGCAAATCGCTGAAACCCCTTCCTGTAGTAAAGGAAAAGGACGGCGAACTGTTCGATTCATTCTCAGATCCCGAGCAACGTTATAGAATGCGGTATGTAGATTTGATTGTCAACAACCAAATCAAAGACGTATTTGTAAAACGCACCGTCATGGTCAATACCATGCGCAACTACCTCAACGAAAAGGGATACCTCGAAGTTGAAACCCCTATCCTGCAACCATTATATGGTGGAGCAGCAGCGCGTCCTTTCAAATCGCATCACAACTCGCTGGATATGACACTCTATTTGCGTATCGCAAACGAGCTCTATCTGAAGAGACTGATTGTTGGTGGTTTTGATGGAGTTTACGAGTTCTCTAAAGACTTCCGTAACGAGGGAATGGACCGTTTCCACAACCCCGAGTTTACACAGATGGAGTTGTATGTTGCATACAAAGATTACAACTGGATGATGGATACCGTTGAAGAAATGGTTGAACGCATCGCGATGAATCTTCATGGAACGACCAAGGTACAGGTTGGCGAAAACCTGATCGACTTTAAACGTCCATGGAAACGTTTTACCATGTATGAAGGCATTCAACACTTCACCGGAATCGATATCTCCGAAATGGATGAAGCACAGATTCGCGAAGTTGCCACTAAAGTTGGAGCTGAGATTGACGAAACCATGGGTAAGGGTAAATTGATCGATGAGATCTTTGGTACCGTTGCCGAACCCAATATTATACAGCCAACCTTTATCACAGACTACCCTGTAGAGATGTCGCCATTAGCCAAAAAGCACCGCACCAAAGCAGGACTTGTTGAGCGTTTCGAAGCCATCTGTAACGGTAAAGAGTTGTGCAACTCATTCTCCGAATTAAACGATCCCATCGATCAGCGTCAGCGTTTTGAATCGCAACTCGAATTAGGTAAGCGTGGAGATGATGAGTCGATGGTACTCGATGAAGACTTTTTAAGAGCCCTCGAATATGGAATGCCACCAACAGCAGGTTTGGGTATCGGCATTGACCGTCTGGCCATGATCATGACCAATCAAACCTCTATTCAGGATGTGCTTTTCTTCCCACAGATGCGTCCAGAGAAGAAAGCAGCCGAGCTTACCGATGATGATTTAAGAGCAATTGGTGTTCCTGAAGGTTGGATTCCGGCCATCAGAAAAACCAGTTACAAAACCATAGAGGCATTAAAAGAGGCCAACCCCAATAAGTTCTATAACGACCTGGGTGGTTTAAGGAAAAAGTTAAAGCTCGATGTTGCAATGCCAACGCTCGACGACGTTAAAAGCTGGTTAGCATAACGCCAACCGAACATCAATATTCAAGGCTGTCTGAAACGACAGACGATCTTTCAGACAGCCTTCTTCAATACAATCGCCAAAGGGATTAGACCAACCCATAAGCAAAATTTCAACTACCGTTTCCGTATTCTGAATCCATGGGGATGATAAAAAGATGATAAAATTATCCTAAACAGAAGATTTTCTCAAAACTTTGTCGAGCGTTTGTCGAAGGTTTGTCCATGGTTAGTCCATACCTTATAGAGTATGGACTAAGTATGGAGGAACTATGGACAAAGTATCGAGAAACTATGGGCAAACCTTTCCTTTTATGAGTGTTATAGAAACGATTTACCATCTGCTTATGGGGAGATTCGAATGATGATCGGGAAGGGATTTTAAACGGAGAGACTGGCAGCCAAATTGGCTGACTTTTTATTTGAAAACAAATTTAATATTATTTCAGATACTGACGTAAATTCATATATAATTTTCTTGATATTTGTATTGATTAAAAATTGATCTCAAAATTTGAATACTTAGATTTTAAAACCATTATTAGAAGTCATTAGTATGGAGGATAGAAGATACGATACCTGATTTTTATACTGGAGTAGTTATCCAACAATGGATTTCACGCTGGGGAGCCATCACCTATACCGGTGAATCTGTTAATCAATTAGTATATAAATATATAGTTTTCTGCCGATTGATCTAAAAGGCAGGTATTAAGATGAAAAAAAGAACCCTTCTGTTTCTAACATTATGCATTTTGTCAACATTAATTTATGCACAAAGTGCAAATAAGAATTTACCCTTTACTATAAAAGGTAAACTCATAGGTAAGCAAACAAAATTTGTCAGTTTAAGATTCATTGATGGCAACTATAATAAACATCTGGATACCTGTTATCTAAAAAATGGATTATTTACTTTTTCTGGATTTGTAAAAGAACCCACTGTAGCTTTTCTGAAGGGAGAATTTAATTCCAGTTATGTAAGTGACCCTAATTTTATAGAATTTTTTCTAGAACCCGGAATCATAAATATTGATATCATTGAAGACAAATTTAAACAAGCAAAAATCAAAGGCTCTACCACACAACTCGAAAAAGAAAAATTGCAGAAAACCACAACCCTAATTGATACTCAAATTGATTTATTATTGCTAAGTCGAAATAAGATTACCTGTTTTTTAGATAAGGCAACTGATAAGCAACTTACTGAAAAATTAAACAAAAGCAGAGATAGTGTCCGATTATTGATAGATCAGTTCAATCAAAAAAATTATAACATCGAATATGCATTTATAACAACTAACCCTAATTCATATCTCAGCCCGTACTTATTATTCTATAAAGCCCAAATTTTACCATTTGATTCTGTTAAAATGTTCTATTCACCTTTGGGTGAACGAGCTAAAAATAGTTACTGGGGGAAATTAATAGGCTCTTTTATTCAGATAAAAGAAAGCACTGCTATTGGATGTATAGCTCCAGATTTCAGCACATTAGACATAAACGGTAACCCGCTTTCCATTTCTTCTTTTAAGGATAAGAATGTAGTTCTACTCGATTTTTGGGCTAGTTGGTGTAAACCTTGTAGAGCACTCAGTCCTCATTTAAAAGTTCTTTACCAACAATATCACGGTAAGGGCTTCGATATTATTGGCATCACATTAGACTCTCATAAAGAGGCTTGGCTAAAAGCGATAAAGCAGGATAGCATAGACATCTGGCATCACATTCCCTGGGTAAGAAATCTATCA
>JAHEYR010000011.1:0-3181 GCA_023251485.1 Bacteroidales bacterium | reverse complement strand
TATCAAAAGTAAATTCAGAAATACCTTCAGAAGATGATTTAAGTGAGAAATATGAATTAAATCCAATCCCGATTCAAATTCTGATTGATAAAAAAGGAATAATTATAGGTCGTTGGAATGGACAAAGTGATAAAAACAACAAAGAAATTGATGAAAAACTTGCTCAATTATTGAAGGAATGATAAATGGCCAACGGCGACAAAACAGTGGGGACTTAATCATTCAATGTTAAATACTTCATCAATACCTGATGCATTAAAACACCAGTATTACACTCCATAATTTAGCTTCAAAAAATTAGTGTAGTTTGATTTTATTCTTTTTCTTTGTGTTCCAAATTAAAACAGAATCCTTACTTTCTTTACATAAATTATTGCGAAACATTAAAAGCTTGAACATGACAATAGATGGACTAAAAATCAAATGGTTAGCTAATTACAAAACAGCTCCTGAGCAGTTAAAAAAGATGGCTGAGGTGAAAGGTGTTATTAGCGCTTTCAACGTTAACATCGATGCCGTTATAAAGATTACCGGAAAAACGATTGAAAAAATCATTAATGATGAATCATTAGATCAGAAACAGATTCTTGAAGATGGGAAAAAGAGCATCAATTCGAAAGAGGATGCCATCAGAGGAATTGTTCATTGCTTTACAAATGGTATTGCCGAAGAATGGTTGATTCCAAACAAAGAGATGTTCTTCTGGCTGAATGAAAACATTGGCTACGATAAAATGCAGATGGGCGGACAAGGTGGTATCGTTGCTAATGCGATGGCTGTTTGTGGCGTTGATAAGGTTTACGTACATTGTGCCTCTCTCCCAAAAGACCAGGCTAAATTGTTTCTCGACCTACCTAACCTAGTGACTGTTGATGAAAAAGGCAATCTGGAACAGGCTTCTCAGATAGAACGCAAATCAGACCTTCCTTTAATTCACTGGATCATAGAGTTTAATGCTGGCGACACTTTAACGGTTGATGGTAAAATATTTACTTGTCCTAAAGCCAATCGTTTCATTGCAACTTACGACCCGCTGAACTTCCAATTGCATATTGACGATGTCTTTGCTAAGAAAATGGCATTGAATGAAATCGAAAACGACTATATTATCTTATCAGGATATCAAATTCTGGCAAACACATTAGAAGATGGTACGCCCGGAATCTCGCGTGTAGATGCTTCGAAAAAGATCATTGAAAAATGGTGTGACACAAGTAGAAAGCCTATCCTACATCTCGAAGTTGCTTCTACACAGGATAAAACGATTCGTAAATATCTACTGGATAACATCGCTAAAAACATTGATAGTGTCGGCTTTAACGAACGCGAATTAATTGATATCCTCGAGGTAATTGACGCACACGAGCTAGCCAGACACTGTGATGAAAAGACCAATAGCACCAACCTATTTAAGGGGATGCTAAGAATATTTAGTTACCTCAACTGTTCGCGCATGCAGTTACACATGTTTGGATTGTATGTAACGCTTCAGAAAAGTGGATTTAAGATCTCGGCAGAACAAAACCGTAATGGAATGCAGTTAGCAGCTGTGGTTGCAGCGGCCAAGGCAGGAACCGGTTCCATAAACACATCGGATGTATTGTTGTGGGCCAAAGATCGTGAAGTCTCAGAAAGAGGACTTAGTGAATTACAGAATCTGGCTGATTTGGTAACCGGTCTCTATGGAGAAAATAATCTGGTTGAGGATGGGATATTTACAAATGGTGAAATTGATATCATTGCCGTTCCTACTATTATTATTGACAAGCCACTAACGTTGGTTGGAATGGGTGATACCATCTCTTCCATATCATTAGTCGGCGCTCAATAAACAGGATTTAACAAGCATATATAGAAAAGGCCTTGCATCAGAAACGCAAGGCCTTTTTTATTGAGGTTTTATCCGTTATGCCGCTTCGGCTAAGAAGAGGTAACGTGCTACTACTAAAGCAAAGAGAATATACATCAACCAATGTATTTCTTTATAGCGACCCGAGAATACTTTTAAGATTACATAGAACATAATACCGGCAGCAATACCATTGGCAATGCTGTAAGTAAATGGCATCAATGCAAAAGTGATGAATGCAGGGAAGCCCTCAGTGAAATCGTCGAAGTTGATTTCGCGAATAGACGAAAACATCAACACACCTACAATAATCAGAGCAGGAGCAGTTGCAGCACTTGGAATTAAACTGGCCAACGGAGCCAGCACCAATGCCAATAAAAAGAGAATACCGGTTGTAACAGCGGTTAAGCCGGTACGTCCACCTTCACCAATACCTGCAGCACTTTCAACGTAAGCTGTTATGGTACTGGTTCCCATCAAGGCACCAAACGAAACACCAAAAGCATCTACCAACATTGCCTTCCCGATCAAAGGAGATTTACCATCCTTGTCAATCAATCCTGCTTTACTAGCGGTACCTACCAATGTCCCAAAGGTATCAAAGAGTTCAACAAAAGTGAAGGTAAATACAACGGTCCAGATGCCCATGTTTAATGCAGCTTTAATATCGAGTGCACCAACAGCCAAATGGCTAAACTGAGGAAGAGCAAATAGTGTAAAATGCGCTGGAATTACAGTTACACCCATTGGAATACCAATGAGGGTAGCAGCAACAATGCCGATTAACAGGGCACCTTTTACACGGTTAGCCATTAAGATAGCAGTGATAGCCAGACCTATCAAACAAAGCAACATACTGGCGTTGTGAAAACTACCCAGCATGATATTCCATTCGAAAAACTTAAGGGTAGTCATTCCATGACCACTTTTCAAAGCATCCATGGTTGGAGGAATAATATTGGTTCCTACAACCATAATTTCGGACAACTTAATACCAATAATGGTAATAAAAAGACCAATACCGACAGTGATTGCACGTTTCAAAGAATCAGGGACAGCAACAACCAATAGCTGACGAACTTTGGTTAATGTTAGAATAATAAAGATGACACCTGAAATAAATACTGCACCCAAGGCAGCTTGCCATGGCATACCGACACCCTGAAGTGCCACAGTAGCGAAGAATGCATTCAGTCCCATACCAGGAGCCAAAGCAATTGGGAAGTTAGCATACAATCCCATTGCAATCGTTACGACCCCGGCAGCAACTGCAGTCGCAAAAAATACTGCATTCTTATCCATCCCTGTGGCAGAGAGGATATTTGGGTTAAG
>JAHEYR010000106.1:6278-10397 GCA_023251485.1 Bacteroidales bacterium | reverse complement strand
ATATTGTAATATAGCAGCTACGGCTGGAGCAGTGTTCATGTAATATTCCAGACCACACACTTTGCAAGATAACACCTTCTCGCCATTAAATGATAAGCCCTTGCTCCCACACTTTGGACAAAAAGTAAATACCTTTGAAAGATGTGATGGTTTTAAAGCCTCTTCTTTACCAGACAATTTCATTATAATACCATTTTAAATTCAAAAAACAGGTCGACCTATTCGGCATAAAAACGCCTGATATCCTCTCCAATTTTATTGATCTCCGGATACTTTCCAAAAGAGAAGTTATGTTTTACATGACTCTCAAAATCATGACTCTGTCCATATATAACTGAAATCTTATGGTTATCAGGAATCACCTTCTTCTTTTTCATTTCCATCAACTTCTCACAAACCCTTCTGCCGATCGCAACGACATTATCAAACAGATCGTGGCCGCGTATAAACAAATAACAGTTTTCCGGAAGAACACCTAAAGCAGTCATCTTTTCCTTAATCGGCTCAATATCGACCTCCGGATAATCCCGTCTTAACCGCCTTACTTTGCCCTGTACCTCTTCTTCAACCGCTTCTATCTCTGAAGCGCCATCATTCTTTATGAAAGGAAACGGTGGATTTCTTCTGATCCTGATATATTGATTTAACTCAAACCGATCAAAATGAAACAGTCCGGTTACATTCGCGTATATGTGCCAAATAAAAAGTTCATAAACCGCTTCTGAATAGCGACGTAAAAATAGTTCAAAGTCAAATATATTATTTTCTACTCCGCACGACTGTTCGCACACCCAATCCAAACCAGGAGCAGCACAGAAATGATTTTCAATAGAATAGGTATAGGTTTGAAAAATAAAATGTTTGATATCGATACCATGTTCTTGTAACAGATAGCGATAATCGCTATCAATACAAATAAAGAACTGTTTATTCAGATAAGGAGTAAAGTTTAGACATTGCGTCACTCCCGATGACTCAGAACCTGTCCAGCTCCGCGAATGGGCAATGAAATTGAATTTCTTTTCCGGAGCATAACGATGAAAGACGGAGTGCCAGAAATGCATATCGATATCGGCTTCCACATGAACTGCCGCATCACATCTTCTTAGTAGAGCCTGTCCCTTAAAGTCGATGGCTAGCTTCCGGTAATGCTCTTCCTTGGTTAATGGAGTCTTTATCATGATTAACCTTGTTGAAGATCTTCAAGAAAAAACAACTTTTCACCCCATCCTTCTCCAAAGATACTGGGCGAATGCGTTGACAGAATGATCTGGCAATTGGGGTTCAATTTTCTAATCACATCTATCAATTGTTGCTGCCAGTCGATATGTAATGAATTTTCAGGCTCATCCATCAATAAAATGGATGGGATCTCCTCCATCAAAAATACTTTAAAGAGAATTATCAACAACTGCTTTTCACCTGAAGATAAACGATTCAATTCAATCAAATCGGAGTCGGAATCGACCATTAATTTATTAGTTTCCTGACTGATAGAAACAAGCTTACCCGTACCCACGAAAAGCTTATTGAGAATATCAAAAAACTTCTGAATCCGTTCATTGATTTCCGAAGCCATCTCCGGACTCGAAGTTGCCTTTAACCGATAATCAGTAAACGAAAAGGTACCGGGTTGTCGTTGATAGATCAACGCATCCAGTTCTATGTCTAATTGGCTATCCCCTCTTTTGTAAAGCTTTCTATCGTAAAGTGGATTATCAAATGTACTGATATTAGCAAAGCTAATTTTAAACCACCCCTCTATGGGTTTCTCTTTGTTGAAAGTGAACGAAAAACCTTCGCCATTAATCATACCTTCAATGCCATAGCCCTTGAGTCGCTTGGTATCCGCACAAAGTACAGCATCAATAATATTGATTAGCGTTGTCTTCCCACTGCCGTTCAATCCGGCCAATATATTTACGTCGGGGTTTAGCGTCCATTTGTAGTTATATCTACCCCACAAATTACGAATTTCTACTTCTCTAATCTGGTTGATCATGGTTAGCAATTTGATGCTAAATTACTAAATATAGCCCGTAATCCGATAAATTATATAGCCAATCCACTCATGAATTAAATAATTCCAATACTTCAAGGCATCCAGATCTGGAATAAAACGATATTCAAAATTCTTAAAAGGCAAAGTAGAGAGCCTGTCAACAGCATAAGGTGTAACCGGGAGGCCAACTTTCTTAAAGCAGCCTAACGATCTGCGCATATGAATAGCCGAAGTAATCAATAGGAACCTCCCTCCCGGGTTGGTTTTGTCTAATATCGTCTTCGAGTTTACCGCATTTTGTCTCGTGTTATTGGCAACAGAATCAACGATGATATCGCTTGCAGGAACACCAATACGAACCAGAAAATCACGATAATAGTTTGATTCCAAGACATCATCATAAATCAAGCTACCAGGACCGGCTGTAATTAAAATCTTTTTAATCTTTCCCTGCTTGTAAAGCTCAAGAGCCTGCAAACCTCTATCGGCGCTCCCTCTGAATATTAATCGCTGATCCTCTTTGTTATAGGTGATAATTCCACCACCCAGCACAATACCAACATCATAGGGTTTGGTCTCAACGGCCATATTCTGGACCGGATACTCCCACCATCTCAAACAAACATCAACAAGATAGTGATTCGAAAAGAGGTAAATCACCAATGCGGCTGAAATGAAAAGGCGCTTTGCCAGTGTCTTGTTTTTAACAAACAATCCAACGATCAAAAGCGCCAATCCCCAATAGACAGGTGTGAATAAGTATGATAATATTTTTGATACGATAAAAAACATAGTCAGCTAAGATATGAAAAAATCTTCACCTTACTGATTATCGTCCGAATCTTTATGACATTCTTTACAATCAAGACTTCTGTTGTACATTTCCATCGCACGATAACTCATCCCCATACTGGAGAAACCACCATCGTTAAACAGATTCTGCATCGTCACCTTTTTGGTGAGGTCGCTAAACAGTGTGATACAATAATCTGCACACTCGCTGGCAGTAGCATTGCCCAGCGGCGACATTCTTTCCGTAAAGTCGATCAAAGCATCGATTCCCTTAACACCTTTACCTGCTGTGGTCAGCGTAGGCGATTGCGAAACCGTATTGATACGGATATGTTTTTCTCTTCCATAAATATAACCAAAGCTTCTGGCAATCGATTCAAGCGCTGCCTTGGCTTCTGCCATATCATTATATTCGAATAAGGTTCTTTGTGCTGCGATATATGAAAGTGCTACTACAGAGCCCCATTCATTCAATGCGTCATACTTCTTTGCTGTTTGAAGCACCTTATGAAACGAGAGAGCTGAAATATCCATCGTCTTCATAAAGTTATCGTAGTTCAAATCGTCATAAGGAAACTTCTTACGAACATTTGGCGACATACCAATTGAGTGGAGAATAAAATCTATCTTTCCACCAAAGTGATCCATCGTTTTTTGAATTAGATTTTCCAAATCAGCTATACTGGTAGCGTCAGCCGGAATAAAAAGAGAGTTGGTTTTTTGTGCCAATAGATCTGTGTCGCCCATACGAGCAGCCAATGCTGTATTCGACAAAACGAATTCAGCACCCTCTTCGTGTGCACGTTCTGCCACTTTCCATGCAATCGACATGTCATTCAAAGCACCGAAGATCAGTCCTTTCTTTCCCTTTAACAAGTTATAAGCCATGTTTGTTAATTTGATAAAATATTCAATGGTTAATAATTTCTTTACACAATCTTAACAACTTTTTTGTTTAGTTGTTCGATAATAGTTCTTTCGCAGTCGCCAAAGCGGCTTCCGTAACCTTTTCGTTACTCAGCATCTTAGCAATCTCCAAAATACGTTCCTGATCATTCAATTTCCTGATAGAGGTATAAGTCGCTCCATCATCCTGTATCTTATATACTAAGTATTGATTATCACTCATCCCCGCGATCTGAGGCAAATGGGTAATGGCTATCAGCTGTAAGTTATTTGCCATTTTACGCATGATAACGCCCACTTTCCCTGCAATGTCACCCGAAACCCCTGTGTCGATTTCATCAAAGATAAGTGTAGGAAGTAACTTACGCTGTGAAACCAACGACTTGACAGCCAGCATTACCCTAGAGAGTTCTCCTCCC
>JAHEYR010000106.1:0-6268 GCA_023251485.1 Bacteroidales bacterium | reverse complement strand
ACCTGTATTCGTTGGTTCTTCGTTCTTATCACATCTGATCTTGAAAACAGCACTCGGCATTCCTAACAACGTAAGCGTGTTTTTAACCTCTTCAGAGATACGGGGCATAACAGCTATTCTGCTATTCGACAGCTCTTTCGATTTTTTAATTAACGCTTTATACAAGTCATCAATCTCTTCAGATATAGTGGCAATCTCATCTTCAAGCGAAGAGATTTGAGCAAGCTTCCGTGTCAACTCTTCCTGCAGTGCAAGCAGACTGGCACTTCCCGAAAGCCTGTGTTTTTGTTCCAGACGATAGATCATATCCAGTCGACGCGAAATCAGTTCTACCTGCTCCGGGTCAACAACAACATGGTCAGTCAGTCGGACTAGATGTTGTGAAAGATCTTTTAAATCAATCAAATTTGATTCAACACGTTGTTTTATCTCTTCAAAATCACCTTTAAATGCAGACAAACCATTAAAGATAGCGTTTATCTCTGTCAAAGCATCAAGGATATTGACTTCATTTTCTGATAACAATGCTGCCGAACGAGCCAAACCATTCATAATCTGACCAGCATTATTCAATATTTCAATTTCACACTCCAGAGCCTCTTTCTCTCCTTCCTTTAGGTTTACCGAAAGCAGTTCGTCAAGCTGAAACTTATAATAATCCTGATCTGCCTTACTCTGCTTTTCTTTTTCAAGTAGTGAAGTCAACTTCCTTTTCAGAGCCTGATGACGATCAAACAGTGTCTTATACTCCTCCCGAAGTTGTTGGTTTCCTGCCACGGCATCCACTATTGTCAACTGAAATCCCGAGTCACTCAGTGTCAACGTTTCGTGTTGAGAATGAATATTGATCAAGCGTTCGCCCAGATCCTTTAAAACAGCCAGGTTGACCGGCGTATCATTAATGAATGCACGTGATTTACCTTGCGGAGTGATCTCTCTTCGTACAATAGATTGCACATCGAAATCCAGATCGTTGGCCTCAAAAAATGGTTCAAGATCATAACCTTCGATCTTAAAAGTTCCCTCGATCGAACATTTTTTATCAGGCATCATCAGCGATTGACTATCGGCACGTTGCCCCAGAATCAAAGATAGTGCACCTAAAATAATAGACTTCCCCGCACCGGTTTCGCCTGTTATCGCAGTAAATCCGGTAGAGAAATCAATTTCGAGCTCTTTTATCAGCGCAAAGTTCTCAACCTTCAGATGTGTTAGCATAGCTGAAGCGATTTAATATTCATTTTTTACAGTATTGTTACTGCAAAGATAAAACTATTTAGTTTGAAGAATCTGTTGGTATTTATTAGCGTTGGCCGGATCAATTTCTCTCAGGATATTAACAGCCTTTGTTTTCTCCATCGGAGAAGCCTTTGAATAGATATTGATGATCTCGTCTCTCTTTGCATCCAAAAATAGCTGCAACGCAAATAGTCCGGGTCGTTCGCGATAAACACGTCTAAGGTTTTCCAGACTCTCACTAATTGCATTTCTGCCCTGATCAATCTGTTCAGTCATCACATCCAGACCCAACCGATGATATTTATACAATGCCTCTCTAAAGGCCGAATAGGTAGGGTTAATCATATTTTCAGCCAACCAGTACCGATTGCGTTGACTGTCGAAAGCTTTCCAGCCGGTCTCGCCTGAGTTTTGTGCACTATTCACGATATCTTGTGCCTTTTGATAGAAGAAACTTCCTCCCATAGGCGAAAATGAATCTGCATCCATGCCCAGAAAGATATTTATATAAAACGCAAGCGTCGACGTGAGATTAGAGGTATAGGTATTATCGGCATAGTCAAGTGGTTGCGACTCCAGATAGGTGATCTTAAAATCGTTATCCACATAATTCAGCAACACCGAGTTGTATGACGTCTTATAGATTGGGCGCTGTAGTACCAGGTTTAATTTACACCTGAATTCATTGCTGGAGGGTCGATCTGTAATATTTATCAAGAGTGATCCCTCAATCCTTTCTTCAGCTCTAATAACATAAGGCGACCATTTCCGCTCATTTACAAACTGATAAACAGCTGTCTGCAATGCCTGATAGACTCTTTTGTCCGTACCCTGAACCTGTGTAGAGACGACCTGCACCTGGAAATTAAATTCCTGTGCAGCAACCTTCAACACACTAGAAAATAGAATAAAAAGCAGAAGAGCAAATCGTGTCATGTACGACAGTTAAATTATCGAAAGGTCATTACGACTCAATTGAGCAATTGCATCAATAATATCCTCTGCAACAGCCTCCTTAGATTTTAAATCAAAGGCATAGTCATCACCATCCAACGAAATAATGGTGATTTTATTGGTAGAATGTCCAAAGCCGGCACCCTTATCATTCAATGAGTTGAGCACAATTAAGTCACAATTCTTTGATAAAAGCTTAGCATGTGCGTTTTCTTTTTCATTATCGGTTTCGAGAGCAAAGCCAATCAGTTTCTGATCCTCTCTTTTCTGTCTCCCCATCTCTTTTAAGATATCAAGTGTCGGCTCAAGCTCGACGACGAGCGTAGCGGAACTCTTTTTTATCTTGACAGGCGAAACACGTGCAGGAGTAAAGTCGGCCACAGCGGCGGCCATAACAACGATGTCGGCCTCCTGAAATGCCTCCATACAGTTTTGAAACATCTGCTCAGCCGAAGTCACATCTATACGATGGATATCGCTGGAACAACTTTGTGAAACAGGACCCGCCACCAGTGTGACATCAGCACCACGACGAGCAAAAGACTCTGCGATAGAGAAACCCATCTTTCCCGAAGAGTAGTTCCCGATAAAACGAACTGGGTCGATTGCTTCGTAAGTAGGTCCGGCCGAAACTAATACCTTCTTCCCTGTGAAGTCTTGCGACTGCATAAACCAGCCTCTCAGCGCCTCAACGATATTCTCAGGCTCTTCCATACGTCCGGCACCCACTAACCCGCTAGCAAGCTCGCCTTCGCGAGGAGCTATCAGATGGTTGCCATAACTCAGTAGCTTTTGAATATTGCCTTGCGTGCTTTGATGATGAAACATATCAAGATCCATTGCAGGAGCAAAGAAAACCGGACATTTACATGCCATATAAGTTGCAACCAAAATATTATCAGCCAATCCATTAGCCATCTTGCCTAACGTATTAGCCGTAACAGGAGCAATCAACATCACATCAGCCCAGTTGCCCATTTCGATATGGCTATGCCATTCGCCATTGGCTACTTCAAAACCTGTTGTCACAACAGTACGTTGTGACAGGGTAGCAAGCGTAAGCGGAGTAATAAAGTCGCAAGCCGACTCACTCATCACAACCTGAACATCAACACCTTCTTTTTTAAGAAGACGGATTAATGGAGCTGTTTTATAAGCGGCTATACTTCCCGTAATACCCAGCAGAATCTTTTTACCCTGTAACATTTAAAAGCTATTTAATCGTGTTCTGTATTATAATTCAACTTCAGGTTTACGGTAATAAATCTGATCGTTCAGAAACTCTTGAATTGCAATTAACGTAGGTTTTGGAAGATGCTCATAATATTTAGCAATCTCAATTTGTTCTCTGTTTTCAAACACCTCTTCAAGGTTGTCGCTTGGAGTAGCAAATTCTTCAATCTTGCCACGCAGCTCCTCTTTTATCTCACGAGCGATCTGATCGGCACGTTTCGACAAAATATTTACAGATTCATAAATATTACCGGTAGGGTCAGTCAGATCCCTAAGATTGCGGGTAACAGCTGTATTCTCTGTTTTTACTTTTTTAAAATCCATATCGAGTGATTGATTATTTCTTAATATACTTTTCTGCCTCTTTTTGTACAGCATTAACTTCTTTCAGATATTTAGTTTTAGGAAAATCTGATAGAATCTTATCACATGTCTCAAAAACCTGTCCATAACGTTCAGCCATTTTCGAGTCAATACTCTTTTCCGCAAACTTTTGATAGGTCTTCATCAACATATAAAGCACTTCTTCACGATATTTGGTATCAGGAAATTCTTTGATCATGTTGTTGAAACAAACAATAGCTGCTTGAATATCATTCGTTTTGAAAAATAGTTTACCGATATTAAATGATTTCAATTCTAATTTCTCTCTCAACTGGTCAATCAGGTTGTTACTTTGATCAACGCGTTTGCTTTGCGGATATTTGTTAATAAATATCTGAAGTTCTTTGATCGCGTCGTAGGTGTTAGTCTGGTCTAAACTTGGAATAGGTGAATCCAGATACTTGCAATAAGCTGCATTGTAAGCGCATTCTTCAGCATATTGACTACTGGGAAACTCCTCAGAAAATTGTTTAAAATAATGATTTGCAAGGATATAGTCCTTTTCATGATAGTAACAGTACGCATTCATATAAGCTATCTTTTCAGCTTTATCAGTTCCCTTATATTCAGGAGTGATCTGTTCAAACAGTTGCATAGCTTTCGAATATGAACCTTTGTCAAACAGGGCTATAGCAGTTTCGTACTTTAGTTGATTGTTATTGCTTTTAAGCAATTTCTGAAATTTCCCACAGCCAGCCAGTAGAAGCAATGAAGCGAGAACTGAAATAATTATTCCACGTTTAAACATTTTGCAAAATTATAACATTTAACGCAAATTTAAAATCTTTTATTTCTATACAAATGAAGCATCTGTTAAATTGCGAAATTTTAACATACTTTATCGTTAAAACCTTTGATTTTGGATCATTCCAGCCGTTATACCGCATTCCAAGCCGGAGGGAGAACCGCCATTATTTCCCACTGTCATTCCGACCAGAGGGAGGAATCTCCATATTCTCATCGTCATTTCAAACGAAGTGAGAAATCTCCACCATCAAAGTAATACAGATTTCTCCCAAGAAGTACCAATGAGGAAAACGTTTATAGTTAACTTGAGTTACTCCTGTACAGCTCTTTTGAAAACCTCCAGACATCGTTTTCTACCAAAATCCAGATCTATCATCAGGTCTGGATAAGGTGGTGTTCCAAATTCAGGTACCCATTTTTTGACATAGGCTCCCGAAGGATCAAACTTGTGTGATTGCAATACCGGATTGAAGATTCTGAACCATGGCGAAGCATCAACACCCGATCCTGCAGCCCACTGCCAGTTGCCATTATTCGAGGCTAACTCATAATCAAGCAGTTTAGAAGCAAAATAAGCCTCACCCCACCGCCAATCAATCAATAGATGTTTAGATAAAAACGAAGCCACAATCATCCTCACCCGGTTGTGCATAAACCCCGTCTGATTCAACTGTCGCATCCCAGCATCCACAATGGGTACTCCCGTCTTACCATTTTTCCAACGTTCAAAATCATCTTCATGATTCAACCACTCAATTCGATCAAATTTTTCACGATATGAAGTATTCACTACACGTGGAAAATGCCAAAGAATCTGAATGAAAAAGTCGCGCCATATCAATTGATTCAGCCAAATCTGATTTGTATCCCATGCATAACGCACACACTTTCTGATGCTAATGGTGCCAAAACGAAGATGTGGACCAAGCAATGTCGTTCCATCAATAGCCGGAAAGTCTCGGTCTCGATGATAATTACTTACTAAAGCAACATCCAGCACAGGTTCTTTATAGATATTCTTAAATGTCTTAAAGCCCAGCTTCTCAGCTCTGGGAACTCTCCCCCCACTATATACAACCCATTTGTCTCTTATTGTTTCAGATTCATGTACTTTCAGATCATTCATCGATAACGTGTCTTTCCACTTTTTAGAATAAGGTGTAAAAACGCCATACGACTTTCCGGTACCGGTCAACAAACTATCCTTGCTAAATATCACATGATCCTTAAATGAAAACAATGAGATCCCTTTCGTCTTCAGCATCTCTCCCACTTCTTTATCACGCACCATCCCATAAGGTTCGTAATCTTCGTTGGTATAGACACCCTTTATATCATATTTTTTAGTCAGATCACTCAATACCTCCAAAGGTTTGCCATGCAAAACCAATAATGAAGTACCCCGTTCAATCAAGTCATTGTTCAATTGTTGTAATGCCGCAAGGATAAAACTAATCCGTTTATCCGTTTTCTTTTCTAATTTATCAAGAATACACGTATCGAAAATGAAGATCGGTAAGACTTTAAAATCACAAGAAAGTGCTGCAAATAACCCTGCATTATCTATCAACCTTAAATCTCGTCGAAACCAAAAGAGAACCAGTGGCAATATAATTTTCATTTTTAAAATCGTTTATAAATTTCGTCAGGTAATTCCTTAAAGCGCCTAAAATCTATTTACCTAAACGACTATAAATGTACTTAAAACATT
>JAHEYR010000300.1 GCA_023251485.1 Bacteroidales bacterium | reverse complement strand
AGGCACCAAGCTTTGCCGATCAGTCAACTAAGACCGAATTTTTTGAAACAGGTATTAAAGTAATTGACCTCATCTGTCCTTTTGTAAAGGGTGGAAAGGTGGGTCTTTTTGGAGGTGCTGGTGTGGGTAAGACAGTTGTTATTATGGAACTTATTCGAAATCTTGCGGCACAGCACGGCGGTTTCTCTGTATTTGCCGGTGTTGGTGAGCGTACTCGTGAAGGTAATGATCTTTACCATGAAATGAAGAATTCAGGTGTTCTTGATAAGACATCATTGGTTTTTGGTCAGATGAATGAACCACCAGGAGCTCGTGCACGTGTTGCATTAACTGCATTAACCATGGCCGAGTACTTCCGCGATCAGCAGAAGCGTGACGTTCTTCTGTTCGTCGACAATATTTTCCGCTTCACTCAAGCTGGATCAGAAGTGTCTGCACTTCTTGGCCGTATTCCATCTGCAGTAGGTTATCAGCCAACACTCGCAAGTGAAATGGGTGCCCTTCAGGAACGTATTACTTCAACAAAAGATGGATCAGTAACGTCAGTACAGGCTGTATATGTCCCAGCCGACGACCTTACCGACCCAGCTCCAGCAACAACCTTTGCTCATCTTGACTCCACTGTGGTTCTTGCCCGTAGTCTCACTGAACTTGGTATCTATCCTGCGGTAGACCCGTTGGACTCGTCCTCTGTTATTCTTGATCCAAATATTGTTGGTGAAGAGCACTATCAGGTTGCTCGCGATGTTCAAAAGATATTGCAGCGATACAAGGATCTTCAAGATATTATTTCTATTCTCGGTATGGAAGAACTCTCTGCCGAAGACAAGCTTACTGTGTCGCGCGCGCGTAAGATTCAGCGCTTCCTTTCACAGCCATTCTTTGTGGCCGAGGTGTTTAATGATACTCCGGGCCGATATGTTAAGCGTGAAGATACTATTCAGGGCTTTAAGGAGATTCTTGAGGGTAAGCACGATGATAAACCGGAAAGCGCATTCTACATGAAGGGTAGTATAGATGAAGTAGTCTAGAGTATGATTAATCTCACCATCGTAACACCTGAGCGTACGGTCTATAACGATTCTATAGATCAAGTAACTCTGCCAACAGAGCAGGGAGAGATTACTGTTATGTCAAACCACATTCCGCTTGTCAGTGTCGTTAATCCTGGTGAGTTGGTTATAAAAACGGGTTCCATTACGCTTCCATTTGCAATTTCCGGAGGTTTTGTTCAAGTCAATGAGAACCAGATTATTATTCTTGCAGACACTGCAGAACGTGCCGAAGAAATTGCTGAAGATAGAGCAGAAGAGGCGAGATTGCGCGCCCAACAGGCGAGAGATGAAAAACGCTTCGACACGGAAGAATTTGCCATATTATCGGCTAAAATTGAAAAAGAACTTGCTCGTATTAGGGTTGCCAAAAAATATCGCCATAAAGGACATGCTGGTCTCACGGAGCCCGAGCTTGTGGAAATCAATCAATAAGGAAATGAAAATATCAGTAAAAGTTAAAACCAACGCGCGAGAGAATAGCGTAACGGAGATCGGCGAGAGGCAGTACCAGGTATTGGTAACTGCCTCTCCTGTTGATGGCAAGGCAAATGAGGCAATTATTCGCCTGTTAGCAAAATATCTAGATGTGCCACCCACAAGACTTACACTCCAAAGAGGACACACTTCGCATCAGAAAATCATAGAAATCAGCTAAAATAGGCGTTGAAATATTTTTTTTCAAAAAATGTACAGAAAATGCTTGACGTTTTTATTCGGAGGAATACAATGGCTCTTACCGATACACTATGTTGAAGCTACTTCTTAAAATACTGAAAACGGGAACGGTAACTGAAAAAGCGCCAGACGCAGAATCTCTTCGTGACGCGAATTTTGAAATACTTGGAAATCAGATTAGTAAAGTCGTTAAAACACTATATAACGGCAGGTCGTTAAAAATCCGTCATGTGGATGCGGGATCAACCAATGCAGAAGAAAGTGAGATGACGGCAATGACCTCGCCTATGTACGACGTTGAACGTTTTGGGATTAGCTTTGTGGCCTCACCGCGACATGCGGACATTCTTACAGTTTCCGGACCAGTCACTCGAAATATGGAACATGCACTCAAAGTTGCATATGAAATGATGCCTGAACCACGTTTAGTAATTGCAGTTGGCGATGGTGCATGTACGGGTGGTATTTGGAAAGGCTCTTATGCAATAGCTGGTGCAGTTGAGGATGTTATTCCTGTAGACGTTAAAATACCAGGAGATCCTCCCTCACCACTTGATATTTTAAAGGGTATCTTGGGGTCTCTTGAGAAAGCTCGAAAAAACAGCTAGTCGTATGATTACAATGCTAATACAATTTGGAATTTTACTATTTGCTCTGGCGTTTCTTGTTACTCTAATCATAAGAAAGCCATACGGCAGTGCAGCAACACAGATCCTTTTTTTCTTGGCGAGTTTATCGGGTCTCCTTGGTACAGTAAGTTATTTTCTAACAGTTCAAACATCGCAGAATCCTGTTCTAACTATTCTGCAATTGCATCAGTGGCAATTTCAAATGGACACCTGGTCGGCATTTTTCATACTTATTATCAATGCAGGCTTTCTCATCACATCGTTATACGGGGGAGAGTATTTAAAAAAATATAAAGATAAGTACTCAACAACGCTTGTAAATGCTTCAATGGCTGTGTTTGCTCTCGCAATGATGGCAGTAGTATTTTCAACAAGAGTATTCTCATTTCTATTTTTCTGGGAAGTCATGTCATTGGCGGCATACTTTCTAGTTATTGCGGATAGGGAAGA
>JAHEYR010000299.1 GCA_023251485.1 Bacteroidales bacterium | reverse complement strand
ATAATATAAAAAAGTGCTGTGTTCGGATTATTGAACACAGCAGTTTTTATTTAATAGTATAATTTTACTTTTGCGTTGGAATAAACTTTTGCTCCTCTAGAAGTTGTGTCATTCGGGTAAGTGCAGGAAGGAAGTTTGGATTACCTACCGGCCAGTCGCATGAATGATCCGCATCTTTTACAGGTATCAGCTCGCAGGTATTTCCTGCTTTTTTCATTAACCGTGTAAACTTCTGCGCTACTTCAAAAGGAGTCGTTCCATCTTTTGTACCACACGACAAGATCGTAGGTGGCATTCCCTTATGAATATGGAGAATAGGAGCAAATTCAGGATGCTCTTTAAAAAAATCGACACCAAAACCTTCACCCAAAACGGGATTATGTAAAACCAGCGCATTGGCTTTCGAGCTGATCGTCAAATCCTCTCCTGGTTCATCACCCCCATCGATAGCTGTACAGGCAGCAATATGTCCTCCGGCAGATCCCCCCGCCACAATAATTTTATTTGGATCGACACCCAACGTTTTGGCATGGGCCCTTACATAACGTACTGCTGATTTCGCATCACGGATGCATTCTATCGGTGTTGTTCCATGTCTTGATTTCACACGATAATCAGCTGTTATACCAATGATTCCATGATCACGAAACCATGCAGCATTGGGTATTTGTGAATCCACACTACCATTTACCCAGCCTCCTCCTGTAAAATAAACGATGGCAGGCAGCGGATTCTTGCCACTTCCTTCGGGACGGAGAAGGTAAAAGTACATATCTTCTTGGGGACATTTCTTATATAGGATCTTCTCAGCAAGTGCAACAATTTCTTTTCCTGGTAGTGTATAACTTACTTTTGGAATGGCAGTGATGGCATTTATTTCGATATCTACCGGTTTCAAATCAACAGATGAGGCTTTTAGAATTACCTTCCCCTGGTTGCGCGTCGATTTAATAATCACCAGACAGCGCCCCTGCCATGCTTTTCTCTCAGATGCTTGATAACTCTCCGTACTTACAGGATTCGCGTTTCCTACACCTACAATCGTACCGGGACCTTCTATTTCAAATTTAACCAGGTTTTCAGCCTTTGGATTTCTATTCCCCTTTTCATCCAGCAGCTCAACGGTGACATAGCTCAAATCTTGTCCATCAGCCTTCATTTCAGCCCTATCTGTTGTCATCTTAATCTGCGAAGGAGCTGAAACACTTTGAAGAACAGCTGTATTCACTGGTTTGTTTGCTGCATAACCTATGGCCTTAAGTTCGCCTGCCTGATAAGGGACATCCCATATAGCTTTGAACTCAGTAGAACGGTCGGTTTTCCTTTTTCCCAGTGATTTATTATTCAAAAACAGCTCCACCTCCTCACACGAAGAATAGACACTCACTTCTATTGGTGTATTCTCATAACCATTCCAATTCCAATCGGCAACAGCATCTAACCAGTGCCATTTACTCCATGATTGTCGATCAGGATTCTCTTCGAAAGAGGGCTTAGGTGGTTTTACAAACAGTGAAAGTTGGTTGCTTTTCCATAGCACATCACGGTAATACGACTGTGCCCGTTTCCAACCACAGATATCAAGATCTCCACAAAATGCAAGGTTCCACGGATAGAAATTCTGTTCCTGAAAATATCCTCGCCATCCAATACTGGCTTCACCAATATAATCGAATGCCGTCCATACAAAATCACCGATCAACCATGGATGATCCTTTACATCCATCCAACTTTTAAAAGCCTCTAAAGGATATGATTCTGTTTGAACCATAACACGTTCCGGAATACGGGCATGATCGATAGCAAATATGTCATTTTTATTATGATCGCCACCAGATCCATAGTTATATCCTGCAATATTTAATGCTGCAAAGAAAGGATCTTTATCAGGACTTAAGCCATTTACGGCAGCAGTAACATTGCGTGAAGGATCACTTTTCCGAACAAAATCAGCCAACATATGTGCGGTCTTGACGACTTCAGGTGATGTCATCCCTGGGATTTCATTTCCAATACTCCACAAAATAACAGAAGGATGATTGATATCTCTATGTACCATACTTTCTATATCACTCTGCCAGTTTTTCTCAAAATAGTTATGATAGTCGTTCGGATTTTTTCCATCCATCCACATATCAAAAGCTTCATCGATAACCATCAATCCTAATCTATCACAAGCATCAAGAAATGCCGGTGCAGGAGGATTATGTGAACATCGGATGGCATTAAATCCGCTGGATTTCAACAACTCTGCACGTCGTTCTTCAGATCTATCATATGATTTAGACCCAAGTGGTCCATGATCATTATGATAACATCCACCTTTTAGTTTTAATACTTTCCCATTTAGACAGAAACCATTAACCGCATCAAATCGGAGTGTTCGAATACCAAATTTCGTCTCATTACGATCTACCAACCGACCACCTGTATAAACCTCATTGATAGCGGTATAGAGAACCGGCGTCTCAGTTGACCATAGTTCAGGATTTTTAATAGAAATATCCTGAACAAATTCAGAAGCACCTTCCTTTTCAATCGGTAGTTCCGTCTCTACTTTACTTATTTCTGCACCCTTTACATTTAAAATGCGCGTGATTAACTTTATCGGCAAAGCGTTACCTGATTGATTATTGACTTTTGTCTTAACATTAACATTGGCAGAACCTGCCGTTATATCAGAAGAGGTAATACTGGTTCCCCATTGTGCAACATGCACCGGATCAAGTATCTTCAACCAAACATGTCGATAGATACCCGACCCCGAATACCAACGACTATTTTCGCCCTCATTTCGCACCTTAACAGCTAAA
>JAHEYR010000298.1 GCA_023251485.1 Bacteroidales bacterium | reverse complement strand
TCTTCGTCCTTCAGCACTTTCAAAACGCCATCATAGATGCTGCGTGTCAATGAATCGGCATGTGCGGACGCGATATTTGGTTGAGCAGGATACTTACCCATAATCCACGTGAGAAAGAAGATACCTAAAGTAGTCTTACCGGTACCAGGTGGCATGCTAATCGATAGGATATCAAGAACATCATCCTCTAAATCCTGTAGACCTTGAACCAAGTCGCGTAGTTCTTTTCGCCTAGGTAAATAAAACTTAAGATGTGGATCCCGATTAAACTCAATGAAAATCAAATAAGCGTCAAAATCGGCTTGTGAGTCGAACAACAAAGCGCGCTTGTATAACTCATTCAGTTTAACCGCCGTTGTCGTATCCATCACATCAGGGCTACAGACATACGTTATCTGTCTTTGAATCCAGTTTCTAAGTTTCTTACAATGCCAGTGGGCATCTTTCTTATTCGACTCTTCGTAAATCCTTAGTATCTCAAATAAATCTTCTGTGGCACCATATGCCACTTTATTCGATTTGATTTCAGACCATAAGGAATCAATGATCTCGTTAGTTTGCATATAAAAAGCACCTCCGATGTGGTAGGTGCTCTAAGGCTCTCTAGTATCTATTTTGTATTAGTTAGAAAAATTTCATCCCACAGTTCGCCTGTTCTCACTGAATTGTCAGGAAAAATATTACGGATTTCATTATTAATTGATTTACATCGATTATGAAATTCAGGAAATAAAAATTCTTTTGTTATCCCCAACAATTTCAGATCGTTAATTAACGACTCTTTACACTCTTTTGGGATTAATATAATTTCGTTAATTAACGAACTCTTTTTATCTATGGGAACAATTTCGTTATAAAATACATTTCCATCAGGTACATATTTATTTCCAAAAAGTATAAATGCTGCTTGTTGTCTTATTTCTCTTTCGGATTGAATTGAGTGATTTATAAATAAAGGATCTTCTGCAAAATGTCTAATGCTATCTATAAATGATTTTTTATGTGCATCTTCGTTTGCATATGAGGAACTTTTAAACAAATGTGGATTATCGTAAAAAAAACCATCAACACAATTCGATATCGGTATCTTCATACCCTCATAAGTTGAAAAATGCAAATAAAACTCAGAAAGAAACGAACCAGGAAACTGGATCATATCAGTAACTATCTCAAATATAATTACTTCACCATCTTTATCTTTATTACTACAACATGCAAAATATAACGCAACTAGGGCGTTTTCAGTAATATCAAGCAACCTCGTCTCCAAACCATAATGTTGCAGTTTAGCCAAGAGATTAATCCGGTGGTCAATATTAGCAAGTTCAATCGGATTTCTTAGTTTAGCTCTTTGTATCATTTTTGATTCATAAACGAAATTTGAAAGTCCGTTTTTATCTTTTCTCGCAATTGAAGGCAACAACTTATAATCAATATCACTGTGCCCTCTATAAAAGTGAACCAAATGATTTTTAAATCCAATAACCTCTACTCGAGTGGTTTTACCTTTTGTTGTAACTTGTTCAACAAACTGACTTAAACTTTCAATCCGAATCATCTCAACCCCCTATTATGTATTTGATTTAATTATACCTCGACATATGGCTTATTGCTAGAGCAAAGGCCTTTTTACATTTTGGAGTATTGGGAGGGGTGATATAGTGCCCCGGGGTCTATTTCCCTGCACCCCCACGGTAGGGTCTTACTGTACACACACAGCAGCATAGATCAGCGTCACTCTGTCCCATCTGTCAGCATACTTCTGTGTATATCGCACAGAATATGCATTGATATAGCCTGTTATATGCATAATGATACACCCAATCATGATAAGGGTATCGGTCGTTCCATCACTCTACTTTTAAACACTGTTATATCCATTGGTATTACTTGATTGTTAAAAACTGATTTTCAACTATTCCCTAAATACATATTAAGGGAATAGTATAGCACTTGTCTAACTCTATTCTGTGACCGTGAGGGTGTTACACCTGATCTGTGTTGTGCAAATGGAAAGGGCTTACTGTTATATAAGCCCCTACATCTATTCTATTTGCTTGCTTTAGAGGGTACTAGTCCTCTTCTGTAAAGTCTACTTCTACTGCTTGCACTGGGATGTTACCCATGATTCTGCCTGCAATCTCCGACTGATCTTTAAGTTCACCGAGTAAGTTGTCTGTTGTTGCAACGTGTTCAACCCTATCAACCATGCCAAAGAAGTTCTTAGCTCTAAAAATGTAAATAATTGGATTTATCTTGCCATCGATTGCCAATTCAGCGTCATAAATGGCACAAAATTCCTTTGCTTTTTTAATGAGATTGCGCCTCTCGGTACTGCAATTTATCTCCCCAGTCAACCATCTATGAACTGTCGAACCAACAAAACCTATATAGTAACATAACTTTTCCCACGTAGGATGTTGCTCTGTCTGCATGCAAAGCTCAAAGAAGTCATATAACCTAACTGCGAGTTCTGCATCATCCTTAACAGGTGGCATGTTCCAAAATGGCAGAATCTTATTAAGAGTTTTCTGTATGTGTCCAGCTCCAACATTAGATGGCAAGACATTAGGGAAGTTCTCGCTTCCCCCTCTGCCTTTCTTAGGCTTCTTCCTTTCCTGAGCAGCAACGATTTCTTGAGCAACCTCTTCAACTTTCTTGATAGCCTCGTAATCCTCAAAGTCACTGTTGTCAGGCTCGATAGATTCAGTGGATTCAACAGGCTTATTCATTCCATCAAAGTAGGCCTTAGTGATATCATCACTCATAACTCACCTCACATTCCTTCTGCAGCCATACAATAGACTTAGGTTTGTCGTAACCCT
>JAHEYR010000010.1 GCA_023251485.1 Bacteroidales bacterium | reverse complement strand
AAAACCAAAATTAGAACATACTCTCCTAAATCTTTCAAAGTTCTTCGAACATTTTAGAATAACTTTGAAAGTGGAATCCTGATTTCTCAGGAAAACAAGACGGACTTCACCGAATGCTTACAAATAACCAAGCGAGTATGCAAAGTTCGTTGGTGATTTAGTGGATGAATATTATAGAAAATAGGGGTTTTAAGCTTCAGTTTCTTTTAAACTGTTAACTTTACTAAGAATATGGACTATTAAATCAGTTATGGTCTGATCTTCTGAAATCATTAGTTCTTTTAAATCGGACTTTGTGTTTACTAGATCTTCTTTATTGAATTCTTTGATTTGATCACCTTTTAACGAATCTAAAAAAAGTTTGGCGTTACTCAGGCAAGCAATACACAGAGTAAAATCATTGCACTTATAGGCAGAAAAAGCAGCCGATAGGTAAAGTTTACTTTTATAAGTCTCATCTTTAGCGCCAATAGCCAAAGAGCCGTAAGCTCTTGATAAAGCCTTATACCCCAATACGTTTTGCTTATTTATATCATGCTCTACTTTTTTAAACTTTTCAGTTTGTTCAGACATTAGGGCCTCGAATTCTGTCTTCTGTTTAGCAATACTATCATTTATCCTTGCTTCACTCTTCTTGCTTCGATCATTGATGATTAGAAAAGAAAATAAAGCAATGATCGTAAAAGAGACGACTACAATACAAGAAAAGATGCCCGTTTGTGTGTTTATGGCTGTTTGAAAATAGTTTCTTTCAATATTAAGGGTTTCAACTTTCTGGCTTAATGAATCAACCTTTCTTTCTAACTTTTGTATGACCTTATCGTTTTGAACTGGATCAGCCGTTGTTACTACATTTAGGCAAAGAATAACAAAAAGTAAGGTGAAAAATCTTTTCATAGGGGTTATGGTTTTTTAGTGCCTACTAAGTTGTTCTTTTGTCCTTCAATAGGCTTATCATGCGCGTTCGTTCGAAGTATTATTTCTTGAGTAAATTTCATTTTTCACAAAAATAGAGCATATAATTACGACAGGCAACAATTATTTTTAATTCAGTTGCTTAAAATCTAATGATACAGAGTAGGGTATGCGCAAAAAGACTTCTGTCTCTTCATTACGGGTGAATTACATAATTTTCAATTAGAATAAAAGCAGCGGATAGAACGATGATTAGCAAGGCTATCCAAGTTGAAGTGCCACTCTATGATTACGATCACTGAAACAATTAATATATTTACATACGAGAAATATAACTATTAATTTGGGTATATAATTCACTTTTTGTTCTGAAATTGTGATGATGCGTTAAACAATATTTGAGCAAATCCAAAACCGGCCAAAATGAAATGATGATCAGATGCTGATTCGATGCAGATGATACGGGTCATCTTTTTCGGATGGCTCTCCGGTAGCCATCAGGTAACCACCCGGTATCATAGAACCAAGTTGATACCAATCTATTACCAATCAGATACCCAGAAGTGAAGCTTCTTTTCATCAGAATCTGATCTGCATCGAATCAACATCGCATTATTGCCTCATCATCGCCGATTTCAGGGGATCGAAATTTTAGCTTTTCATCTAATTCAGACCAAAAAGGAGCATAAAAAAAGCCACTGTTCGACAAGTAGGCCAAAAAAAGATGAAATTGGCTTCAGTTGGCTTCCGATGGATTCATTTGGCCCCCCGAATCCTTGACTTAGCTTCGTTGGAAGTGGTATTTTTGGGTATAAATCAAGTCGAAGTGCCACTCTAGGATTTCGATCGCTGAACTAAATGAATATCTTTTCAGTCTTTATAAATAATTTCAATAAAAACAAAAAGAAATTGACATTCGAAATTAATTAGTTTAATATTGCATTCAGATTTATACTAGCCTAGCATTTGATCAGAACACCTATTTTTTTCTAATCGCAATACTCATTATTACTTTTAAATACTTTTTTAATTTATATAAATTATTAATCGTTCTAAGTCTATTTAGACATCATTTTATCTTTTATGAATTATCCACCACCAAAAGATATACGTAATCTGAACTCCACCTTTTTGTTAGGAGGGCATGATTTGGGGATGCTTGAGATTAAGAAAATACTGAATGAACTAAACAATCGATATTTTGATAAAAGACTAGAATGGTGTACACGATTAAGTGCATATATCAGTTATTTCAAGAAAATTAACCACTTTATAGGAATAAAGGATTTGCATAAAGTAATAAAAGTACTTACGAGAGAATATTATTATCTAGATAGAAAAATTCGTGTTCTTAGAGTGTAAACACGAATTTATTAATTAAAAAACGATTCAGATCGTTTCAATTAATTTTTTGAAATCGGATTTAGTAATTCACCAAGAAAAAAAAATGAACATACCTCAATATACACATAGTATGAACATACTTCTCTAATTATTGGTATTTGAGTTATTCTTATCACATAATGAAAAAAACGCTATTTTATATTTTCTTGACTTTAATTTTTCAATTTGGGTTTTTCAAAACATATGCCCAATGGCTTCAAACCTGTAAACCTTATGGTGGGGTATCAACTTGCCTTGTTACTAAAGGAACAAACATTTTTATTGGGACTAATGATGGTGTGTTTTTGTCCACGAACAATGGAAGCAGTTGGGCTCAGGTCAATAATGGTTTGACAGATAAATATATTAATTCATTAGCAGTAAGTGGAGCCAATATTTTTGCAGGAACAAGTGATGGTGTGTTTTTGTCAACAAACAACGGAATTAGCTGGACTCAAGCCAATAATGGTTTGACAAATATAAATGTATATTTATTAGTCGTTAGTGGAAACAATATTTTTGCGATCTCTCATGAATGTGTATTTTTATCTACCAATAATGGAAGCAGTTGGACCAAAGCCAACAACGGGTTACCAGGCTCTAACATCTTTTCGTTGGTAACAAATGGAACAAACATCTTTGTATTGACAGGAAGTGGTGCTTTTCTATCCACTAACAATGGGAATAATTGGGTCCCACTACAAGTAAATAATCAAAATGTCGGTGCATTAACTATAAGTGGAACAAATGTTTTCGCATCAACCGGTGACGGTGTGTTTTTATCTACTAATAATGGAAGCAGTTGGGCTCAGGTCAATAATGTTTTAAAAAATATTAATTCATTAGCAGTAAGCGGAACCAATATTTTCGCAGGAACATATGATGGTGTGTTTTTATCCACAAACAATGGAAGCAGTTGGACACAAGTTAATAATGGTTTGAATAATAAATCAATTATATATCTTTCCATAAGTGGAACCAATATTTTTGCAGGGACTACCGGCGGTATCTATTTATCGACAAATAATGGGAATTCCTGGGCCGAAGTCAATACAGGTTTTATAGATCCTAATTTCACTTCATTAGTAATAAGTGGGTCGAATATTTATGCTGGGTCCCGTAATGATGGAGTGTTTCTCTCCTCTAATAATGGAAAAAATTGGCTAAGAATCAATAATGGATTGCCTAATACTTTCATCTCATCGTTAGCTTTAAGCGGGTTAAATATATTTGCCGGTACAAATGAAGGTATGGCATTATCCACTAATAACGGAAGCAGTTGGATCTCTGTTAATAATGGCTTAACAAACACATCAATCCGATCTATAGCTATTTGCGATACGAATATCTTTTGTGCGACAGGAGATGGTGTGTTTTTATCTACCAACAATGGAAGTAGTTGGACACAGGTCAATATTGGCTTGACAAATTTGGATATATGTTCATTAGCTACAAACGGGACAAATATTTTTGCGGGGACACGAGATGGAGTATTTTTATCAACCAATCAAGGAGGTAGTTGGACCAAAGTCAATAGTGGTTTGCAAAATATTACAATCAGAGTAATAGCCATAAGTGGATCAAATATATACGTGGGAACAGGTGATGGCGTGTTTCTATCAACCAACAATGGAAACAGTTGGAAGCAAGTTAATAATGGTTTGACAGATTTAAATATCTATTCTTTAGCTATTAGCGGAACAAACATTCTTACTGGGACAGAAAAGGGAGTGTTTATATCCAGCAACTCCGGGAGTAATTGGACGCAGGTAAATGATGGTTTGACTAATGGTATTATGGCTATCTATTCATTAGCAACTAACGGAACAAACATTTTAGCCGGGGCTTGGGGTACAGGATTATGGATTCGCCCAATAAATGAAATGATTACTGTTCAAAAAGTCTATCCTACACTCAACCTCAACCCTGCAAGTCTAAATGCAGGAGAAACCATTGTGTTCACCGGTAAAAATTTTCGTCAAAGTGGAACAGTTAATTTAACGATACAAGGACCAGGCGGTTTCTCGAAAAGTGTAGATAAAATCGCTACAAATAGTATTGGCGGTTTTAGTTATAGTTTCCCGACTACTTCAGTAATGCCAGCAGGGGTTTATAATGTAATAACAATAGATAATAGTTCAGGATATTCTACACCGATCCAGAAATTCACATTGAAAACAACATCTGTACTAACTAATAATCTAAAAATCGTTAGTCTATATTTACCTAATGCGGGGAATAGAAATGAGCTTTCATTTGAATGGATAGATATTATGGTAAAAAACAAATGTTATCTAGAAAACAACGACCATACACAAAGATGCTGGAAATATATATTTGAACTCTCTGATAACAATGGTTCTACATGGAAAAAAATACCGCCTGTGGATGGATTAGCAAGTTATGATAAAATAGATTATCCAATACACAATACTTTTTATTACACTTTTGAAACACCAGGTAGGTATATTATTCGCATTACTGATTTTTATAATCCCAGTAATACACAAAGCACACCTGTTATAACAGTTAACCAGCTAAATACCCTACATAATCTTAAAATGGAGAAGAATTGGGATTTTAGTTTTCCTCAACCAATAGATGCTATAAAAGGTGTAGCTGCAGATGGGACAGCAAGAATTTTTTTAAATCTCTCAAAAAAAAATAACAGCTTAGGTTTAGATATCTCAAGTGTTAAAGTTACACTGAGTGATGATTACAACGGAAATGATCCTACCAAGCTTGGACGAGTTAAAGTCGCTACACAAACTCAAGCATATAGTTCGGAAGCAAACGGTATCATATCTATATCAGCAACAGATAATACCCCCAAAAAGACCAACTATATATTTTGGTATGTCGCACCTGATGATTTTGTGGGTTCGAATCCGGTAGACGCGAGAAACCCATCAAGACTTGTTAATATTACCTTTACAGTCACTTACGCGGATAATACAACTGAATCTTACTCAGAAACCATTAATATTGTGAGACCCCCTCTTATGCTTGTTCATGGTTTAGCTAGTGGTCCAAATACATGGGATGATTTTAGATATTCTGAATATGGATCTGAAACTATATTCATTAAAGATGTTCGTTTTATGACACGTAAAGCTGTAAAAGTTCTTCCAGCTGCGTCTTTTAAAATGAATGCTGGGCTTATGACAAACGGAACAGATGAAAATAGTTTTCAAGGTGTTATAAACGATATTCGAAATCAAGGATACGCTGCTAATCGCGTTGATTATGTCTGTCATAGTATGGGTGGTTGTGTACTTAGAAGTATATATGATAATTATTTGTCAGATTTTATCAGAACTGGAAATGCTTCTAATTCACTTAGCATGAATTATGAAAAAGGCTTTGTTAATAAAGTTGTGATGATTGGTACACCAAACAACAGTTCACCTTGGGCAGATATAATAAAAAGATACGTGGGTGATTTAGATCCTACATTTTGTTTTTTTCTTAAACAAATTTATTCCGGTTTCGACAAAGCATTGCCTTTTATGTTCATTATACCAGAAGAACCTAATAGTATTTTTAATTCAAATTTTAAAGTTACTGATGCAATTAATGACTTACAGATAGATGATGTTCAAGGTGGTATTAACTTTAAAACTACTAATACAAAGGCTCATTTGATAGCTGGCGATTTCATGCCTGGTGAACAATTAAATACAAATGGATTAATTCCCCAGGAAATAATTAGTACAGTGAAAAAAGCCGGAGACGATATATTACAAAGATTTTTATTCAAACTTTTAGAAATAGCAGTTAATAAAGAAAAAGACCCTGATCTAAAAAAAGCATTATTAGATATTTTGGAAAGCAAAGTTGAACCTATTACAAAAGCATTAGAATTTTTAGATAAAACAGCAATGGTTATGGATGCCTTTAATGTTGGTACCTTTTTACCGGAAAGTGATTTAGTCGTTTCAGTTGGAAGTGCACTTGCAGGATATCCAAGACCAGTTGCGAACGCTTATAAAGAAGTAACAAATGTATCTGTTTACGATCAGTTTGTTGGACATGCTTTTATTAGACCTGAAACAAAAAATGTGGATATTGGCAACAGAGTGAATTTTTTGTTAAATAGTTCTATCAATAGTTCTCTGTTTGATATTATTCCAGCAACACCACCAAATAGAAAGGCGAAAAGTAGTTTAGGTGGTCTAAACAATAATGCAATCATTTCTAAAATAGATACCAATAAACTACAAATAATTTATCCTTTAAACAACACAACTGTTCAAGTGGATAGTAGTTTTCACATTAAAATCATAATCAAAGATACCACCAATCTGAAATCAGTTAATTTGAGTTTTCAGGACAAGACATATTTTGTAGACTCCCTTTTTCTAGGGAATATCGATATGCAATTACAAATTAACAGCAATCAACTTGACAACCAAAAAATAGTACTTGAAGGATTCTATAATTATCCAGATAGTGGAGTATTTGTTTATGACCAAAAAAATATAAATATAGTTACAATTGATACGTTGACCGGTTTTAGAATTAACCCCAAAGTAATGTATTTATTCAAAAATCAGATTAAACAACCTGAATATCAAGGCATTTATAAGAATACGATAACTACTGGAAATTTTAGTCCTGACATCAATGCAATTGTAAGTGATACATCAATCGTAAGATTTGATAAGACAACAAAGGGTTTTATTGGAATCGCAGCAGGAGGAACATTTGCTAAAATTTCTTATAAAGGATTCTCAGATACATTATACTTTAATGTGTCTAAGACGGCTATTGATACAGTAGATCATAGCTTACCGGATGCGGCTGGAGTGATCACAGGAAATGTAATAATATGTAAAGGAGGGACAGAGACATATTCAGTTCAGGACATTAAGGGAGCTACTTCATATATATGGACATTCCCGTCAGGATTAGTTGGAAGCAGTAACACGAATACTATAACTGTTTCAGTTGGCAATTCAGCTTTATCTGGCATAATCAAAGTTAAGGGGCGGAATATTTATGGTGATGGTACTGAGAGCACCTTAACTTTTACCGTAAACGACGTCCCCATAGCAGCAGGTTCTATAACCGGTAATTCAATTGCTTATAAAGGGACAACAGAAACTTACACTATTCCTTCTATTACGGGAGCAACCTCATACATCTGGACACTACCCACAGGATTTACTGGTTCTAGTACTACAAACTCGATTACTATTACTGTTGGTATTACTGCCATAACAGGTATCATAAAAGTCAAGGGTGTAAATATATGTGGAAACGGAAACGAAAACAGTATCACGGTCACCCCATTATCTATTCCTCCTACAGCACCTACATCCTTGTCAGCATATAGTTGCGGCAAACTGGTCACGCTGAAATGGAAGAAAGGTATTGGAGCAGATATTCAAAAATATCGTATTTATGGAGGGCTTGCTTCTAATCCCGTTGTGAAAATTGACTCTACGTTAAATACTTCATCAGATACTATAAAAATAATTTCGGGGCTTAAAAGTGATCAAATCTATTTTTTCAGAATGACCGCAGTGAATATGGATGGATCTGAAAGTCTGTATAGCAGTCAGATTTCGATAAAAGTTATAAAAGGAGTAACGCCCAAAATCTCTGTAAAATGGGGTGATGTATTTATCTGCTCAAATATAAATGATTCGATTGTAAGTTACCAGTGGCTTAAAAACGGGGTTACCCTTCCAGGGGCAGTTAGTCAATATTATGCTGCAAACAAAATACCTGGTATTTATTCGGTCAAGGCTATCGACAGATCTGGGTGTACGGCCTTCTCCAATGCTATCACGATTACAGGTTCCAAATCGCTGTCACTTTATCCCAATCCGACCAAGGTAAGTTTTGCTGTATCGGTAAATGATAAACCAATCGGTAAGGCATTCGTGAGTATCCTCAATGCAGGAGGAATAAAAGTGATGGAATTTGAGAGCTCCATTCAGAATAATGAATTGATGCGAGAAATATCGGTGAGCAATCTAAAGCCGGGGGTATATGTTGTCAGGATAATAATGGATGATAAAGAGTTGTATTATTCAAAGGTTGTGGTCATAAAATAAAGGAGAATAATGTACAAAACAAGCTTAAGATGAAACGAAATATACGTTCTATCAGACATATCATCTTTACATTATTGCTGATCCTTTTAGGTCAACAAATTGCCTATTCGCAGGAAACAGTAACGGAATCGAGAAATATCCCGGGTCTCTTTTTCGGGCTAAGCGGAGGCCCTACACAAACAAAAATCATCAATTCAGGATCCATCATTGACACAAGTCTGATGGTCGAAAAAGGAAATTCATTTTCTGGTACGGCAGAAATAGGATACTTCTTTTCGGATTATATTGGTATCTCATCCGGTATCGGTTATGCCTCATACAAATCAAAACTAAAACTTAAATCGTTCCAAGAAAACTTTAACACGAAAGACTCTGAAAATGAAGCCTTTGAAATGAGGGTAACAGGATCGGGCATTGAAGAATCACAAACTGTTAGTTTCCTAAGTATTCCATTATGTGTTCATCTCAGACTTCCATTAAATACTTCATTCGGGTTATACTTAAAGGGGGGAGTCAATCTATCATTACCTGTAAATAAAAAATATTCTAGTAGTGGTGTCTTTACCTATAAAGGGTATTATCCGGCATATAATGTGATTTTAGAAAACCTTCCTTTGAATGGTTTTGTCAAGGATAAAACCATGAGTTCGAATGGGGACTTGGGCCTCAAAATAGTTCGTTTCAACACCCTCGTCTCCGCAGGAATAGATGTAAATATTACTGAATCGATGCAGTTAACCTTAGGAGCTAGTTTCACCAATTCTCTTTTAAAAGAATCCTATTCAAGTAGTCAGTCCAGCGCTTCAATCAATAATTTTGAACTTACACCTAATACCACTAAGATCAATAGCTTTATGCAAGGAAGCAGTAAAGCTATTGCCCAATCGGTGGGGGGTGAAATTACCTTGAGGTTTTTCATGCCGTAACTTAATCAACATTGTAGCCTAAAGTAACTAGATGTGTTAAATTTCAAGTAAATAGATCTATTTTAGAAGTATCCTCCATGTACAATACTGCAACAACCGGATAATGAGTATATTATTTTAAATTGTTTTGAAAAATGGATTTGTAGGGACCGTCAGAAACTCTCTTCCCTTTCGTTTTTCCCTTGAAATTTAGGATTCTATTTTATGTAATTCGGGAGAAAAGTTAGAAAATAATTTTGCTTCGAATAAAATATAATACTCGCCATATATTACAATTAGATTAGATCAGATTCAGTACCATCATCCTAACTAAACCCAAAAATGGAACTCTGCATTTTTAGAATCATTCAATGATATCCCAATTTCTAATAGCGATAAATGCTCTTTCAATAATTGACTATCGGAATATTAAAAAAATGAAAACACATTAGATCTCAGAATGTCTTACTTGTCGTCAAGGTTGCTTGGCGTTTTCCCTTTCAATTCAGCTATTATCATCTATGTTTAATTTATTCAACAACTCCATTAGTTAAATGGAATAACTATGCTACTCCCCATTCATTCATTCATTCATTCTTTAGATCACTAAATGGGTTTTCTTAATTCATTTTTAAAAAAAATAATTAAAAGGATGATGAAATAATATAATACGATCACTGAAACTAAATCTATAAGCACTTTTTTCTCAATACTTTCCTCTCTCAGTTGAAGTGGCACTCTATGATTTCGATCAACGAGAAAAATCCACTCTTTTCCCCATCTATTTTCATGATACGTTGAATCTATATTTACCATAAATCACCCATCGCAGACGGGATGGATTGACTGGTGCTGGTAGGATGGTGCAACCATACTTCAATTGCAATAGTAAGACTAAGGTTGAAGTACATTAGGATTACCTACCGATTATTTAAAGGTGGGATGGCCTGTTTAGGGTAAGGGTATGGGTGATATTGAGGACTGATTGTATGCAAAAATAAGTTGACTATTTAGTTTGATTTTTATACTTTTAGTCCTCTTTAACCCAACATCAAATTAACTCTTCACCACATGAAATCCCTTTATTTTACCCTTCTCTTTCTGGCTATTGCCCTATTATCCTTTGGACAGAAAGATGAAAAATTCAATGGCTTGAATCTCAACCTTGGCAATCTGTATCGGTTGTCGGATGCCAGGACAAGATCAATCAGTCCGGAAAACATAACCGGAGATCCTGGTAAAGCAGGTATGGCGACCCTCGAAAATGGAAACGCGCGTAATGCTGGCCGTGAATTAGGTCAGGGATGGAAGCTAAATCCTTTCATCCATATTGAGCCGGGAAAGACGGTGACACTGGCTGAAATAGATGGCTCCGGTGCGATTCAACATATCTGGATGACGCCCACCGGTAACTGGCGCTTTTCAATACTTCGCTTTTATTGGGACGACGAAAAAGAACCTTCTGTGGAAGTGCCTGTCGGCGATTTCTTCGGAATGGGCTGGGGGGTATATGCTCCGCTGAACTCGATGGCCGTAACCGTGAATCCGGGCAGCGCATTTAACTGCTACTGGGCTATGCCTTTCCGCAAGAAATGTAAGATCACTATGGAAAATATCAATACTGAACGTATGACGTTATACTATCAGGTTGATTATACCTTGACAGATGTGCCTTCGGATGCTGCCTACTTCCATGCACAGTTCAGAAGGAACAACCCCACTAAAAACGCGCTTTATACACTCGTCGACGGCATTAAAGGAAAGGGGCAGTATGTTGGCACCTATCTGGCCTGGGGCGTTCACAACACCGGCTGGTGGGGCGAGGGCGAAATCAAGTTCTTCATGGATGGGGATACGAAGTTCCCAACTATTTGCGGCACCGGGACAGAAGATTACTTCTGCGGTTCTTATGATTTCGAGATTGAAGGAAAATACAAGGAGTTCTGCACGGCTTACACCGGCTTACCACAGGTAATCAGGCCTGATGGTTTATATAATTCACAACAACGTTTTGGCTTATATCGCTGGCATATCATGGATCCGATACGATTTGAAAAGGATCTGAGTGTTACCATTCAGGACTTAGGTTGGAAAAGTGGGAGTCGTTATCTGCAACAACAATCAGATATCAGCTCTGTTGCATATTGGTATCAGACTGAGCCTCATGCTCATTTTCCTGTATTGCCTGATAAAAATGCACTGGAAGACAATTAGGATAAACGTATTCCTCCGACAATCTACTTTAATGCGGTCTGAAGATGTTTCTTCATCTTAGGATAAGGAAACTCTGTGGCCAGCTCACCGGAGAAATAATATTCATAGGCCAGGCGACCAAAGGTATATTTTTTCCCTTGGATATCGATAGTAGAACCACCAACTTGTGGGTCTTTCTTGGGGACGGATGCTATAAACCCGACATTGTATAAGGTTGATAAAATTTCAGGACGGTCGGTCAGATCATAACCTGCACGCTGCCATTGGTTTTCTATCTGTCGGATACACAAGGCTGCATAGAGATAGGCGTAATAATGGTTCTTGGTGTTGGTGATCCGTTCAAAACGTTCGACATCGGGCTTGTCGGTTTTAAAATCGAGTAGATGTTCGTATGCTGCGCCCAAATAGAATGGAGAGGTTTTATCGATCAGATTATGCTCGATGGTCTTTGCGGTAAAGTCCTTGATACCCGTCACACCCCATGAAAAGGTGGTTTCGTTCGACAATATCTTCAGGGGTTGGATCCACTTCTTAAAGGCTTCACGCCGGGAATCAAACAACCGGATCTGTTCCGCTATCAAGACAGCACTAATCAATCGTGGGTTTGCGCCGGTTCTTTTGGCTACCGTATCAATCACTCTGGCGTCTTTGGCGACAGCGACTTTCAATACCGGCCACTCTTCAACGGTGCTCCACCAAAAGAGGTTGGAGGGATTATGACTCTTCCCACCAAGGATTTTTCCACCTTCATTTACCCGCTTGTTGAAATCGGCACTATCGGTCATGTAGATTCCCATGGCATCCAACATGTGGTCAACGGTATGAATATCTTCGGTACGACGATAATAATCTAATATATTTCGGGCATTCTTTGGATGAGATACACCCAATGCAAGGATCTTGTAATAAGTCTGACTCTTTAGCGATTCTACCTGAGCGGAGTCAGACAGCAATGCATGTCGTTGTTCGTCAGAGAGCGTTGCATGTTGAAAATATCTATCATTAACATCTACACCGCCCGGGTCGTTGGTAAGCTTAAGCTTTACAGCCAGCCAGGCAGAACAAAGTCCAAATCCTATGAGTGCAAATCCGTAAACAAAAGAGCGAAACAAGAGAACTTTCCAAGATAATTGCTTGATTTTACTGAACATAAGCTTGATTAAAAACGAATGCAAATATACGAAAAAGTAGATTTGCTTTTGAAAGAATGGCTAACTATATTCTGTTAAATATTTGATATATATCTTATTAATTATCATACAGATACCATGAACTAGACTTCTCGAAATCCTTATATAACAGGTATTTCTTCCTGATTTTCTTGAATTGGCTGATCTCGCTTTTCCATGACGACCGGATCTCTTCTTCCGTTTTGCCGGCTTCAATCTGCTTCCTGAGATTATCGGTTCCGGCCAGTTTATCAAAGAAGCTGATAAAGAAGTTGCTCTTCTTTCCAAGTTGCTTATACGCGGAAATCAAAATGGCCAAATTGATCTGGGGTGCCTTGGAACTCGAAAGAGCTGTTCCTTTTCCACTTAAATCCACACCATAACAGCGAACATCTTTAAAAGGAGGTGTCAAACTGGCTCCCTTGGTGGCTACCGGCTTAAAAGAAAAGGCATGATCGGGCCAGTCGGGATGACCGATGTATCGAAAGGGTTTCTCGGTGCCTCTTCCCAGACTCAGAATGGTTCCTTCAAAAAGGCAGGTGGAAGGATAGATATAAATGGCATCCATATCAGGAAGATTTGGCGAGGGTTTAACCGGCAACGCGTAACGGGTATTGTGGTCCCAGCTTTTAAGGGGAATAACCTGCAACTTGCATTTGATATGATTTGGGAGCCATCCTTCGCCATTTACCATCCGGGCATACTCTCCGGGAGTCATCGCATAGACTATAGGAATGGGGTGAAGTCCGACAAAAGAAGAAAATGAAGGTTTTAAAACGGGGCCATCTACATAAAAGCCATTGGGGTTAGGACGGTCGAGGACCATGAGTTGAACGTTATTCAAGGCACAGGCTTCCATCACATAGGTCAATGTGCTGATGTAGGTATAAAAACGAACGCCTACATCTTGTAGATCGTAGATTACGACATCAATCCCGGCCAGATCTTCGGCTGTGGGTTTCAGATGCTTACCGTAAAGAGAGATGACCGGAAGCCCGGTAAGTTTGTCCACCTCATTATTAATGGTAGCCCCGGCATCGGCAGTACCTCTAAAACCATGTTCGGGACAAAATATCTTTTTGATCGTAACGCCACTCTTTACCAATGTATCGACCAGTGAAACAGAGCCAACCACAGAGGTTTGATTTGCTATTACAGCAACATTTTTTCCTTTTAACAGGTGAATATATAATTCTGTAGAAGCAGCACCTGTCTTTGTCTGGGGCTGTAATGTAGCAGTCGGGCTTTCATAAATGGCCAACTTCATACAAACTATTTGTTCCGGTTCCATGATGAGATTTCTCCCTTCGGTCGAAATGACAGAGATGATGAATAGCAACAAAAAAAACAATCTACGCTTAACATTTTGTTTTATCATAACATAAGATTTATTCAACGGTAATACTTCGGGCACCTGAATAGGAATAGATGTCGCCACTATACATGGCATCGGCTGAAACCGGTCCCATATTAAAGACTCCTTTGCTCACTACCCGCACCATGTAATAGAATTTGCGCTCCTTGACTCCATCAACTTTCGTGAAATAAGAGATTCTGTCGTCGCGGATATCCATATAATCGGGCACCGATGCTTCTTTAATCCACTGATATTCGCGAATGGCTGAGATTCGTGGATTCTCTATTTCAAAACAAGCCGGCAACAAATCGGTAACCACTACATTATCCACAATAGACCGGTCAACAGGACTGAGCGTCACTTCAATCACCACTAAATCATTCACGGTGAACTTTTGATTACTGATTTCCCTACCTGTCCGGTCGAGAAACCGCTTACGAACCTGCAACTGTTTATCGGTGTTTCCAACAGGAGCACTGCTGCCGATCCCTTCGGCACGGTAAAAGTAATAAACAGAACCATTGCCCGAAGCAGAAATAGACAATCTCTTACCAAATAATGTTGATTTTATTTTGAGGTCTTTGTCGGTGAACTCACCAATAGTATTTCCACCTAAAAGAACCTTTGCTGTAATTTTTTCGTTACTCTTTTCTTTCAACACTTTTCCGATGGCTAACAATGCAAAGGCTCTATCCTGCGTAGACATCCAATGTTCTGCTTTCATGGCTTCGGTTAATTGAAATGTCATTGTACCAATAGCAGGATTCGTTTTATCGGCTTCGATCAGGGCATATAAAGAGATGGCTCTATCGCGAACAGCGGAGGCATAGCTACCGCCTGTTTCGCGGAAACTCTTTCTGGTATATGCTTTGGGGATTACTGTTGCATACGACTGTCGGTCTCCGGCCAATGCATAAGCTGCCGCAAGCATATACCGGCTATCGATGGTGAGTAATCCTACCTTCGACTTATAATAGTTCATGACCGACATTTCGGGATGTCCATTTAAGGCCAAAACCAACAGAGAATAGAAGATCTCTCGTTTGGGTCGGGCGATAAGTAGCGGCACTCCTGATGGGTCCGGACAGCGATCTTGGAACATCTCTTTTTGCCGCAGCTTCTGTACCAGATATTTCAGTGCTCCATCAAAGGTTGTCTGGTTAACATCGTATCCGTTTCGTTGGGCTTCGATCATAAAGTGAACGGCATAAGCGGTTGACCACCAATCGGCTTCGGAAGCAGAAGGCCAGAGTGAGATACCGCCATTAAAGATTTGTTGTGCGTCAATTTTATGCAATGCCAGACTGATACCTTCAGTAGGAACAAATGGGAGGCCCTTAGGACCAGCAAATTGAAGTTTTATCAGATCGCCATAATAGATGAGCGGGAAGGCAGCCGAGATGGTCTGCTCCATACAACCATATGGATATTCTAACAGTTGTTGCAGATCGGAAGCAAAGGCTACCATCGGTGATTTGCTGACCAACAGACTCGATGAAACGGTTGAAGGAATAAATTTATCGGTAGTATTGACGGTTGCAGAACCACCGGCTTTTACAGCACCGGAACGACTTACTTTGGTTAATCCTGCTGCCGGACGAACGGTGAGATCAGTTAATTCGCTGTACTTCTTTCCTCCTACCGTTACGTCTATCACAATTTTTGCAGTGCCAATCTGATTAAGCGCAACCAGATCGATCACCACTGATCGTTCTGACCGCGAAGGGATCTGAATGGTTTTCGAATCATTTGTGCCGGATTTTACCGGACCTGATGTTTTAACAGATAGCGATACATTCAACGGTCTTTCAGTAGTATTACTCAACGTCACCGGACATTTTAATTTGTCGTCCGGACTTAAAAATCGTGGTATTCCACTACTGATAACAATATCGTCGGCTATTTTTATGGTCTTTTCGGATGCAGCGAATTTGCTCTGATCGTAAGCTACTGCCATTACGCGAACGGCTCCTGAGAACTGAGGGATATTTAGTTTAAAAGAAGCCTCTCCCCTGCCGTCGGCTTTGATGATTCCGCTCCAGATGGCTAAAGGTTTTACGCGCTTGTTGGTTAATGGATTGGCACGTTTACCCATCATAAATGCCGCATCGCCACCAAAAGAGGATACCTTGGCGGCCAGCTCAGGAAAGATTTCAGCATATAAATCGTAGGTCGCCACTTCTAATGCGCGTTTCTGAAAATACCAGGCATATGGGTCGGGAGAAACATAATCCGTCATCTGCAATATACCTTCGTCGACAGCAGCAATCGTAAGTTCTACATTGGGCTGTGTCTTGATTTTAATGATCTGCTGAGTCTTAGAGGCCACTTTTTCGGGAGCGGTAATTCCGAGCGATAAATGGTTTTGTGGGGCATTTACTTTAACGGAGACTGCTCCATGAGCAACAGTTACCGGAATAGACTGGTCGTCGGCAGCTCTGAAAGCCAATGCCGAAATATAGACGTTCGGTACGTGTTCATCTTTGACGGTAAATTCGAAGCTGCCGGCCTTTTCTTTAAGATCGATATAACGCTGCTCCATCACTTCGCCCCGCTCTATGGTCACGAGCATCCGCCCGGAGAAGGGAGCTGTAAAGAGTATCTTTGCTTTCTCACCCGGACGATATTCAGGCTTATCTGCCTGGATCTTAACTTGTCCCTTGCGATCGATAGGAAACGAGGAGAACTGGGTATCACCATTCCGATAAGCATAAAAACTCTTCGAGACATAAGAAATAGAACCCGGAGAATAGACACGTATTTCGTACTGACCTGAAAGATAAGGGGTGAAATCAATCCGATTGTTTACTGCTGCTAATTCAACAGACTTACTCATCATCTCCTTCTCACGTTTCAGGGAATTATAATGATAACTGGTTCCCCGTTTTTCAAGTACATTCTCCCATGTATTATGAATGACTTTCACTATTGCTCTGGCGTTTTTAAGCTGAACGCCATTGGCATTAACGGCTGTCAGCCCAATGCGAACCGGATTCTGTGTACTGACCCAACTGTCAAAGTCGCGGATACCAAAGAAAGCATTTTGCGTGGACAAATCAAAAGTCACCAACCGATTTACAGGACGACCGTTTTCATCAAAAACGGAGGTATAGAGTTTTCCTTCTATCATTCCAATACCGGTAAAGGCTGGCAATGGAATCGTTTCGTTGGCAATGCCTTCGGCATTGGTCTTCCCCGAACGTAATAGATTATTCAGCTGCGCTTCATTCTTATCGGTAATATTAAAGATATAGTCATCAAAGCCTTTGGGTTTGAAGGCTTTGCGTTTCATAACCAGCTCCAGCTCATATTTACGATCAGCAGCAGGGGTGCCAAAGAGATTAGCTGCTTTAAGGGTTAACTGCAGATTTTGTCCGGGTTGATAAACCGGCCTGTCGGCCTTAGCGGTTAGGCTAATCCGCTCAGGCATAAAATCTTCGACCTTAAACGTTTTACTTTGTAGCAATACATCGTTTCCTGAAAGCACTTCAATGGTAAATACTCCGGTCATGATATCGGCAGGCAGACTAAATCGGGTCTCAGCGGCCCCCTGTTTATCCAGATTTCGACGGAGATACAGCATCGCCTTGCCATTGGGAGTAACAATCTTTACTTTTAACGGTATATCATGAACTGTTTTTAGATCGGTGCTACGAACAAGGGTATTGATATAAACCGAATCGCCGGGACGATATAAATCGCGATCGCCATAGATAAAGACATCCAGTCCGTGATCAAAGGTTCGTTTACCGCCAATATCGAAACGCGACATCTCAACAGAGGAACGGTCGTACATCATAAAATTGAAATCATCGCCCAATGTGGCTGAGATCATCCCTATCGTGAAGCCCTTTGCCTTTGTGGCTATATTATCAAGCACGGCTACTCCCATTCCGTTTGTAAGGGCTGTGTACACCTTTTGGTTGTTACGACTGATGAAGTCGATCTTGACGCCGGCCAATGGCCTGGCATCTTTGATAGAGTTGGCAAAGACCATGATTTTGTTCACCCCCTGCTTGACGATTAAACCAATATCTGAAACAGATACAAGTTGTACATCACGAATCCAACGTTTCTCGGTGCTTTCTACTTTAAAGAGATAGATACCTTTTAGTTTTTCCTTGTAATTGATTTCATCAAGATTGATATTTAATAATCTGATACTTCCCTTTGCCGCTAACTTATGGGTGTCGATCTCCTTTTCATAAACCTTCCGGCCGTAATCTTCATTCAGGGGATATCCGGTCATCTCATGATATTCGCCTGCGTCTTCAGCAAAGTCATACTCAACTCCATTTTTGAAATATTGCTGTAGATTGTTCTCAAAGATCTTGAAAGCAGTGATCTTCAGCTTTGGAACATTCACAATCTTTAATCCGAGATTACGGTTTCCTTTAGAAGTCAGGTAGGTACTTTGCTTATCCGTAAAGGCAATGAGCGGCTGAGGATTAGTAAATAATATCGACTGCACATACACATCGTTAAGCGGGATATCAAAAACGCTTTTCAATTCCGGAGCAATACGCAGGGAATAAGCTTGTCCTTCTACAAAAGGCCCGACCAGCTTAATCCCATTGGGCTGAAGCTCTGTAGTGTAATTTATGGCAGGCGTAACCGTGATATATTTGGAAAGATCTTTCGCTTCAACAGGCTGGGTGGTGTATATCGATAATACACCTTCGCCCATATTAAATTCGGGTTCTACTTTTACGATGGAAAACTTTTCGGGAGAGGGCACCTCGACACGCTTTGAGATCAGCTCCGTTAATTTATAATTACTCCCCGGACATTGTAGTCCTGGTGCTAGTTTCAGGTCGAGATTGAATGCTTTTGTCGTCTTTGCAGAGAACGGAATAACAGCAAAAGCTACCTCTGTTGAGAGACCACTGGTCAATAATCTGGACTCCAGTTTCCTGTCATTTTGACTTATGGTCAACAATTTACTGACGAGATTTGGATCAACATCATAATTAAATGACAAGGTGATTCTTATTTCAATTCTGTGCGAGCCATCATCTGCATAAGCCCAATAAGCACTCGATTCTTTTAACTCCAGAAAAGCGGTATGAAAACGGATCACTTTGTCGGATACCCCATGATGTGAGGCTGAGAGCTTTGATAACTCCCCGGTTAATGGGGCTTCAAAAGTAGAACTCGGAGGCAGTGGTTGGGAGGGCGAAAAGATGAGCTCTTCCGCAGAAGTCCACTTAAACCGGCCTTTCAAGGCTGGCTTAAATTGAATATAGTTTATGGTATCCCATTTATCGAATAGAGAGTCAGGCGCAATGGGTTCATTAAATTTAAAGACCAGATTCTGCAATCGGTCTACTTCATTTGAGAAGTTTGTATCGGTTACCTTGATTTTATGACCGGAGCACCCGGCAAGTAACACTATCACAACTAGATATAAGAAAGAACGTGTTTTCATGGCGGCGCTGATTAAAGAGGTAAACTATTGTGAAAAATACAAAATATTTACGTATCGCATTAATGCTAAGCACCGAATAATAATTAATTTATTTTTAATGAATATGAAGCTAAAAACACAAAAGGGCAATGAAGAATAATTTCATTGCCCTTTTGGTAGGTTGGTTTGATTAATAATAGACGACCTCGCAGTCGGGATGGGTCTCTTTAAATCGACCGACTTCCCGCTTGCCTATCTTGGTATTATAACAACGTAATAACTTAAGGGTTTTATTGGTTTCAAGCGACGAAAGACTCCCTACACGGGTATTGAAGACTTCCAATCGTTGTAGATTAGTTAACAACTTCAGATATTTGATAGACTTAATCTGGGTGCCACCTGCACAAATAACCTGTAAATTCTTAAAGTTAAGCAAGATTTCCAGAGATCGTACCGGCGTTCCTTCAACGTCAAGTTCTACCAAGCCCGTCAATTGCTTTATAGGATCGAGTTCCTGGATAGGATTATTCGGACACTTCAAGACTAATAGATCTTTTTGCGTTACCAAAGGTGTCAAATCAGTGATTGACGTCCCCGAGAATTGTAGCTTCTGAATCCGATCTAATGTTTTCAATGGATTCAAATCAGTGATCCTTATATTATCTTTAAAAGCAAGCTCTTTAAGGTTTTGAATCTGGTGAAGCTGTATCCTGGTTGGCATCGTATTGGGATATCCAAAAATAGCTTTCCAGTCCGGAGAAAGATTTTTCCACCAGTGAGTCAAAGAATCAGTCTGATAGACGACTAAGCAATTGGGGATCTTCCGACGAAGGGTATCTTTTAAAGCAGCCGGTGCTTGTACGCCATCCATCAGAAGCAACCTCAAATTAGATAATCCATAAATCGGATCGAGTGAAGTAACCGGAAGTTTATCCAGATTGAGGACATCCAGATTTTTTAGATTACGCAAAGCCGATATACTGGTGATCCGGGTAGCTGAAAGGTTAAGATTATTCAAATCAACCAAATCTTTGATCGGCTCAATGGAGATGATCTGCGTGCCGGCGATGTTGAGTGACTGAAGATTTATAAACTTGTCGACCGGATCAATATTCAAGATATTCTGATTTCCGGATATATCCACTTTCGTTTTAACAACCAGGCTATGCAGATCTTCTTTAGTAGGAGTGGCGGGGATTGTTGCTAAAGCGGTGAAGACCTTTTTCCATTCGGTAGTCAGTTCGATCCACCATTTCGACAACTCTTCAGACTCAAAGATGACCAATACACCGGGACGCTTCAATCCGAATCTGGATACCTCGGGTTTCTTGACACCCGATTCATCACAATAGATTCTTTTCAAGACAGGTAACCCTTCAAGTGGTCGCAAGGTACTGACAGGTGTTTGATCACAAAACAACAGCTGTAGTGATGAAAGATGAATGAGCGAATCGAGACTTGGTATTTCGGTATGCTTAAAGTCGAGTCGTACCAGTTTATTCAAACCTGAAACCGGAGAGATATCCGTCACCGGTGTGCCTGAAAACTGAAGGATGGAAAGGTTTTGAAGTCCTTTGATGGGATTAAGATCGGAAACCTTGCTATTATTAAAACGAAGGTCCGTAAGATTGGACAAGCCTGAAATGTGTGATAAACTATCGACCTTGCTCCCACTAACATTCAACCGTTCGAGATTTAAATAGGCTGAAATAGGAACCAGATCCTTTATCTCAGTGTTGGAGGCATCCAATTCTTTTATTTTCTGCATATAACGCAACGGGGCAAGGCTTTCAACCTTGCAACCGGAGATATTCAGCACCTCTAAAAAATTAAGGTTTCGAATCGGCGTCAGATCTTTAACCTTGGTTCCTGAGATATTTACATTCTGAAGATCCGTCAACTTAGCCAAAGGATCTACGTTATCGATCGACTTAAACCCGGAGAGATCTATGGCACGCGACTTTACCAGCTTTCGGATAGCTCCATAGATGGATTCCTTTTTGATGATAGCCGTATCGAAAGCAACATGTTCTATCGAGTCACCCTTTCGAAGGGTTACTGAATCTGAATAATGCATCACCTGTGACAGATCGACATTCTGATTCACCTTGATATTCTTCCCTAAAGCCAACTTCCAGATCACAGGCATGCCGTTCCACCAACTCTGAAGTTCTTCTTCTTCGTTTATCTTGGTGGTATAAATACTGGCAATCTTCATGGTATTCTGCTCGGGATCAAGATTGACCTCAATGAACCGAACCTTCGTAGAGTTAACCGTATCGCCTTCAATGGTGCGACCATTTAGTTGCCGGGTAACAGTGATCTTAAAGAAAAGATTGGTCGGACTGTTTACGGTATACTGTACCTCGTCGACTCTAAATTTAAAGGTTGCGCCTTTGAAGAAAAAGTCAATATCTTTAAGGTAGGCCTGTACGTCTTTATACAAAGGCACTTTACGCTTTTCATCAAGATCGTCTTCAATTTGAACCTTTGGAGTCAGGAAAATCTTGGAAAAGCTATTATTAATAATAACCTCTTTCTCACGAGGGATCGATTTACGATCGCCAAGGAAGTTCAATGTACCTTCCAAAAAATTAATAAGATCGAGCGAACTTTGACGATACTTTTCTAATTCTTCAGCTGAAATAGTAGCCTGTTGGCCGTGTATGGTATCATCCAGAGCCTGACCGGAAGGCTGGCCCTGCCCGGCTATATGTGTTTTGGAAAGAGATGTTGCCTTAAGTAGTGCTTTGCCAGATGGTTGATGCTGTGTATTTACCGATCGCACCTGGGCATGTAGGGTTAAGCTACACACCATCAGTAAGAAACCGGCTATACAGCCCAATCCTCTCGTTTTAATCATGGTCATATATTTTAAGTAATCGAGCTTTCTCCTCTTCATTCACTTTTAAAAGATTAGAGATGAGCCAACCCGAATTAAACCCGGAACGGTTAAAATCATTCACTTCGAAATACCATCCATTCACCTGAAGGAAATGGAACTTGACACTATTAATTGTTTTATAGGTTAAATGCCCACCTTTTAATTCAACAAAAAACAGGGTCAGATAGTCTGGAGTATAGTCTTTGGGCGCGTAATAATCTATATCCTTTGGATCGTTAAATGCCTTTCTAAGATTCATAAAATCAATTTCATGACTCATAGGATGCAAGAAAGATGATGCCTTATCATTCGTATTGGAATGAAAGAAGATCTCAGAGAATGAGTCAAAGTAAACATTTGAGATGACCCATTTATAACCAAGACCCGACTTCTCAATTTGAAGATATATTAAAAGATTTACCGGACGATTTTGATAAGAAAACACAGCATTGACTTCGGCAAACCATTTATCACCATGAAAATCCAGGAACTTTGGATTGGTTTCATTGAGTACTTCGTTTACAAAATCAGTCTTCAGGTTTTCTGATATAGAATGATTTTGTTTGTCGAAAAGAATAGAAAGGAAGTTCTTCCGCAGATGTTTTTCTCTAAATTGAAAGTTATTGGAGTCGAGTTTATTTCCTTTAGCATCCTCTTCGCCATTGAAACGACGAAAGAACTGGGTAAGTTGTTTCGTTTGTGCAAAAAATGCAGAGGCATCGAGTTTGCTCTCACCTAAACTACTCTGAGCTTTAAGTGGTTCATTTCCAAAAAGGATTGTGAATATAAGCAAGATAGAAACAAATGGTAAACGCTTAAGCGACCCGGTTAATCGTTGGTTGGAAAATTTCATGCAGTTTATATAATATTTAGCGAAGATAGGTGTTTTTCAAAACCGAAAAGCCGTTGTAGCTATTATCGATATTTTCGATCATAACTACAACGGCTTTAACCTAATTTTTATTGTTTACGGACGGGTTTCTTTTACACGGATATCGCCAAGCAAAACATCCCAGAATCCGATCGTACGACCACCGATCTGGGTCTCTTTGCGTTTAACATAGATGGTGATATCTTTTTTAGTCGTATCGCGGTATACCAACCCCTTTTCTTTATTATAACCCTCAAAACGCTGGAAGATCGTAATGACACCAACGAATGTACCATCAGGTTGTTGTTCAAGGTCGCTTACATACTCGATATTATACCAATCGATAGAAACTTTATCGTAGTTTAAACGCATCAGTCTTTCGAAATATTCGCGTACTTTAAAATAGCTGATCTCAGGACGATAAAGTGAAGATACCCCCATTTCGCTACCGGGCATGAAGAGTTCTTCTGCGCGTTGAATAACGCGTTGTGCTTCAGACCATGGAGTTTCTTTACTACCTACTAAGGCGATATACTTACTTAAGTCTCTTACTTTTTCAAGTGCCAGACTATCTATTGCTTTTTTACGATCGGGGGAGATAGTCTCCTGGGCAAACATCGTTCCACATCCTAATAAAAGGGCAAGGGCAATTATTGAAATTTTAAATGTCTTCATAGCTCCTAATTATTTTTTGGTTAGTTCGAGTTCTGTTATTTTACCACTAGCATCAAAAACCAGATTTGAGATTTGGTTTACATTACGCTTTTGGTCTTTTAAATATTCGAGATAACGCTTGATAGTAGTTGGACGGTCATAATCTTTTGCAGTACCATTCTGACTGATAGCGATTAAAACCGGTGCATCAGGAGTATTAAACAGATTTAATGTTTCAATAATGCGTTTGTTAGCTACATCAACAGAAGATGCAGTTACGATGCTATTAAAAGCCTCATTTATTTTGATAAAACGAGGATCGTTACTTCCTGCATTACGCATAGCCTCTTCTTGTCGTCGTCGCTCTTCTGCTTCGCGTAACCTCACTTCTTCATCAGCACGTTTGCGTAATATTTCACGATCTTTCGATAACTTATCTTCAACTTTAGCAATCAAATTGTCAACATCTTTGTCATTAAGATTCCATCCTTTGATTGTATTTAATTCGGTATACTTCTGATCAAGCGTAAGTGTACTCTTATCATCAAGCAAAGCTTGTAACCGCACCTTAGCCTGTTCAATTTTTGCTGCACGCCCACGTGCTGCAATTCTCTTTTGGTTATTACAACCGGTCATCCCAGCCGACATTGCTATTACTAGCATAACCATCAGCAGCTTTGTAGAAAGTCTGTAGATAGTTGGCATACTAAAACCTCTTAGCATGCTTCCCTTTGTCATTGTTTGTAGATTCATGATTTTTTATTATATTGAATTTCAGTTGTTTATTAATCACACTTGTCTGTACATACTACATTTGAAATCGGCTTCAAGTTTAGTGAAAATTTCAAGAGCACTGACATATTTGCTAATGTTTTTTTGCTCCCTTCACCTTATTATTTTTCATCCTATTGTTTTCCAGTATCAAAATTCACAAATCAACCTCAAACAGGGCAGAACCAAAATATTCGACTTTATTCCAATATGTATGCATAGATGAATGTCAAAACTTCTTTCGCTGTTAGTTTTCGTTGTAACTTTGCACCTCAAAAATCAAACCACTTTATTGTGAAAAACCAAATTGACGAAATTCTTTTAAAAGATATCTTCACAAAGGATGATCTGATCGCGTTATTGGAGGCGAATGAATCTGATCGCAAAAAGATCTTTGCCCTTTCTTCAGAAATAAAAGAGAAGTACGTTGGTAAGAAAGTTTATTTCAGAGGCCTGATTGAATTATCTAATATTTGTTCGAAAAACTGTTACTACTGTGGCATCCGAAAAGGAAACCGTTCTGTAGATCGTTATATGGTTGGGGAGAAAGAGGTATTGGAAGCTGCGCAATTTGCACTCGACAATGGATATGGCTCAATGGTATTGCAAAGTGGAGAACGTAGCGACCGTAAATTTGTAAATGAAATCACCGATCTGCTCAAAAAAATCAAGGACCTAAGTGATGGGAAACTTGGGATTACTCTATCGATGGGTGAGCAAAGTGAAGATGTTTATAAAGAATGGTTTGAGGCCGGTGCTCATCGTTATCTGATCCGCATCGAAACTTCAAACAGAGAACTCTATTACAAGATACATCCGCACGATTCGAAACACGATTATGAAACGCGTATTAATGCCCTGCATACCTTAAGAAATATCGGCTACAATGTAGGTACCGGTGTCATGATCGGCCTTCCCTTTCAAACTGTTGCCGACTTAGCCGACGATTTGCTCTTCTTTAAGGATCTCGACATAGATATGTGTGGAATGGGTCCCTATATTGAGCATGAGGACACTCCGCTTTATGCCTTCAGACATCTTTTACTATCGAAGAAAGATCGTTTTCGGCTTTCGTTAAAGATGGTTGCGATCCTTCGTATTATGATGAAGGATATCAATATTGCTGCTACAACAGCCATGCAAGCTATTGACAAACTCGGTCGCGAAAAAGCATTGAAAGTCGGAGCCAATATCATCATGCCGAATCTAACCCCTGTACAATATCGTGAAGGATATCTTTTATATGAAGATAAACCTTGTATTGACGAAGAGGCTGAACAGTGTAAAACCTGTTTAGAGGCACGAATACATCTGGCTGGAGATGAGATTGGGTTTGGAGAGTGGGGCGATAGCAAACACTTTGAGAAAAGAAATAACGAAATTTAATAAAAAGAAAGAATGGCTCGTAAAAACAAGATACTTCCACTGTTTGAAAATGTTGAGATATTGGATGCAGGTGCCGAAGGCAAGGCCGTTGCCAGAGTTGACAATATGGTTGTCTTTGTTCCTTTTGTGGTTCCGGGCGACATTGTTGATATTAAAGCAGTGGCCAAGAAAAGACATTACTATGAAGGAAAGGTGGTCAAATTTCATCATTATGCAGAAAAAAGAGTAGAACCTTTTTGCGAGCACTTTGGCATTTGCGGGGGATGTAAATGGCAGAATATGGCTTACGCTGACCAGCTGATCTACAAGCAGAAACAGGTTGAGGATCATTTCTCCAGAATTGGCAAATTCGATTTCCCGAAGGTAAAAGAGATTATCGCATCAGAGAAGACCCGTTACTATCGAAATAAGCTTGAATATACCTTTTCGAGTAAACGTTGGTTAACAGATGAACAACGAATAGAAAACATTGAACAGGGGGCATTAAATGCAGCCGGATTTCATTACCCTGGTTTCTTCGATAAAGTTGTTGACATCAAAGCTTGTCATCTTCAACCCGAGCCATCTAATGGCATCAGACTGGCTATTAAGGCTTATGCATTAAAACACGAGTTGACCTTTCACGATGCACGACAATGGACTGGGTTTCTACGAAACCTGATCGTCAGAACATCGTCAACGGGTGAGCTCATGGCTATCCTTGTCGTCGGATATCGTGACCAACCATTAATAGATGACTTGCTCTCTGTTATTGAGAAGAAGTTTCCAGCGATTACCTCTTTGATGTATGTGGTAAACGAAAAGAAAAACGATACGATTTCAGATCTCGAAATTGAACTGTTTAAAGGTAATCCATTCATCATGGAAGAGATGGAGGGATTGAAATTTAAGATTGGTCCTATTTCATTCTACCAAACCAATTCCGAACAGGCTCACAAGCTATATAGTGTTGCCCGTGAGTTTGCAGGATTAACAGGTAATGAGGTTGTGTATGACTTATACACCGGTACAGGAACTATTGCGAACTTTATAGCTCGTAATGCTCAAAAAGTCGTGGGTATTGAATATGTCCCACAAGCCATTGAAGATGCAAAAGAAAATTCTTTATTGAACAAGATTGAGAATACAGATTTCTTTGCCGGCGACATGGTTAAGGTGTTGACACCTGAATTTATTGAAACACATGGTGCTCCGGATGTCATCATCACTGATCCTCCCCGTGCAGGAATGCATCCAAAAGTAGTTGACCAGATCATTCTGACGGGAGCCCCTAAAGTGGTCTATGTCAGCTGTAATCCTGCAACACAGGCAAGAGATATCGCACAGATGAATGATGCCTATCAGGTTACTGCAATCCAGCCTGTCGATATGTTTCCACATACACACCATGTAGAGAATGTGGTATTATTAGAAAAACGTCCTGTCAGATTAAGCGTATTAAATCCTGTTGCTGAAGTAGCAGAATAATACAATTCAAAAATCCACATAAAAGAAAAGCTGAGATTTATAATCCCAGCTTTTCTTTTATGTGGTCAACAAATTGTTGTTCATCACTCAGCTTAACCTGCGCCTGTTCGTAATAGAAACGGCGTTGCGATAAGTGATTATTTATTTTCAGATTTAACTCTTCAACCTCAACACTCTTTAATAACGGTCTCTTTCGCTTCCCCCTGACAAGTCGCTCAACCAGTATAGGGATAGACGTATCCAGAAAAACAGTGACACCAAATTTGTTCATCAATTCCATGTTGTTATAAAAGCAGGGGGCACCACCGCCTGTTGAGATAATACTGTTCTTCCATGAAAGGACTTCGCGAAGCATCATATTTTCGATACGTCTGAAATTATCTTCACCATATTTTCCAAAGAAATCAGAAATACTAATTTTATAACGCTCCTCAATCAATTCATCCAGATCAGCAAACTGCCAACCTAATTCTTCAGCCAATTGGCGACCGAAGGTAGTTTTACCACATCCCATATATCCTACCAGAAAGATCAGCATATAGAAGTTTATTTTTTGCAAAGGTAAATATTTTCAGTTGTATCAGCCTTTTTCATTGATGCGTTGCTTTTGTGAAGCTGAATTCAAAAAATAATAATTATTCAGGACATTTCAATTCTCTAAATTTGTATTTTTACTGTCTAAATTTATAAACATAGCTGTATGAACCGGAATAAAACAATTGTAAGAATCTTCACATCTGTAGCATTAGTTGCAGCTGTCACTTTTTCTTTATCTGTCGTGGGGCAATCGATTTCAACAAAAGAAATTCTTGCCAATAACACCAATGGAATCGCAAAAAATAAAGCAACAAATAATCAGTTAACTAGTGTTATAAACACTGAAAAGAATAACAATATGACCGAGAAAGCTCAAAAACCATCAGAAACTGTAGCAGAATGGTTTGCCGAAAAATCATGGTTTAAAGGATGTAAACTAACACCCAGCAATACCATCAATCTAGAAGAGTTAAAAAAACATTATGCAACGAATAAAGCGTATTGGGAAAAGGTATTTGAATTTATCAGCAAAAACGATTTGGTAAATCTACCTGTTGCTAAATACACGATCGATGGCGACAATGTATTTGCGCCTGTTTCGGAATACCAAACGAAACTTCCTGCTGATGGAAAATGGGAAGCACATAAGAAATATCTTGATATTCAAATTGTACTTTCAGGAAAAGAGCAGATGGGTATTGCACCTATAAAAGGAGCTACCGTTGTTGTTCCTTATAATGAAACCAAAGATGTGATGTTTGTTGAACCTACAAGTTTCAACGATTATCATGCTCAACCCGGTACATTTTTCATCTTCTTCCCTACCGAAGCTCACAGACCCAACATGATGGACGGAGAGCAGGTGAAAGTAAAAAAGATCGTATTTAAAGTTAAGATGTAACAGACATCATCTATCTCATCAAAATAAAAGCCGGTACCCCCATTAAGTACCGGCTTTTATTTTTTTTAATGAGCTACTTTGATTACAGGCGCTCAGCTACTTTATTCCAATTTACGACATTCCAGAATGCTGTAACATAATCAGGACGACGATTCTGTACGTCCAGATAATAAGCATGTTCCCAAACATCACAAGTCAGCAATGGTTTCAACCCATCTCTAAGTGGGCATGCTGCATTTGATGTTTGAACGATTTCGAGCGTACCGTCAGTTTTTTCAACCAGCCAAGCCCATCCCGATCCAAATAGAGTGGTTGCGGATGTAGCAAACTTAGCTTTAAAATCAGCAAAAGAGCCAAAAGATGCATTAATCTTATCAAGTAATTTACCAGTGGGTTCACCACTCCCATTTGATTTAAAAGCTTCAAAATAGAATGTGTGATTCCATATTTGAGCAGCATTATTAAAAATAGGTCCTTGAGCTTCCTTAACAATATGCTCTAACTCAGAATTTTCAAACTTTGTACCTACTACAAGGTTGTTCAGATTGTTCACATAAGTCTGGTGATGCTTACCGTGATGAAACTCCAGCGTGCGCTGGCTGATAAAAGGTTCTAAAGCATCTACTGCATAAGGTAGATTGGGCAATTCAAATTTCATGGTGTTTGTTTTTTTGGATGTTTAAAATTACAATATATACTAACATTTATGAAAAGTAAACAACATATTTTTCTTCTTTGAACAGCAAACTAATTATCTTTGTTCAGCTAACCCTTCACTTATGTACTATAAAATAATTCCACTGTTTTGTATCTCGGCTTTCGTTGTAATGACGGCCTGCAACAATCATCCGGATAAGACAACTGCCAGTCAGCAGAAGATTCAGACAACAGCAATCTCTGTAGATACCTCTGAGAATGTTGATGCCGATACGGTCTTGTCCCTTGACAGAGACAATCAGGAGGCTGTTTACAAACCTGCGAAAGCAAAAGAATTTAAAACTGCCTATAATCAATCATTTAATTTCTCCTTTGAGCTTCCGACACTGTGGCGTGCTATTGATGAAAGTACCATTGGCGATGGCTATTATATATTTACAGGAAAGAAATTTACCGACATCAGAATTTACGGAGAACGGATCACACCGGATAATGAACGGGTGTTAGCAGAAGTCGATTCTACCGTTTTTAATAAAATTGAGACTTTTGTTTTCAACGATGGCATAAAAGGGCTCAAACTTTCTGGTCGGCAATATCGCATGTTTGTAAAAGACGCTGGTAAAATCAGAGTCTCACTTTATATAAAAGCACGTAAACGCTGGCTGGATCAGAATGAAATCTATCTGGAACACATGGCTTTTTCAATCAAACCAATCCGTTCCACAAAAAAATAACTACCCATGTTTTATTTAGTTCTCGATCTTGAGATGAGTGGCCCCGACCCGGAGTGGAATGAGGTGATTCAGATAGGCGCTGTGTTATGTAATGACAACTGGGAGGAACTTGGTCAATTTATCACCAACGTTTATCCCGAAAACAGTGAAAGCTTTTCAGCTCCGTCGCAAAAGATACACGACTTATCGTTGGCAGATCTTCAAGATGCCCCAATGCTTTTTGAAGCCATTGAAAAATTTGAGCGTTGGATCTTAGAGACCTTAAAATACAAAGGCACCGACAAGCAAAATGTGTTTCGTAATGTCGCTATCTGCGGGCAGAGTGTAATGTATGACATTAACTTTCTGAGAGCAGGATATCGCAAAGAGAAAGTTGATTGGTACTTTTCGCATACGCAGTTAGATCTGCACCAACTTAGTTTCTTAATGTTTAAAATTCTTTCAGCAAATGGGTATGATGTACCGCGCAAACGCAGCTTAGAAGCCATCTCTGCATACTTTGAACTGGAACGCGAAGGAGATACCCACAACGCCCTGGAGGATTCCATATTGACAAAAGACTGCTTGGCGGCCATATTCAGCTATGTCCCCTACCTCAAGCTCGACGAAGAGGCAATGGGCGATTAAAGACAAAAAGAGAGCCGGTTTCATTATTTGGAACCGGCTCTCTCTTTTTCTATAGGATGAAATCGTTAATCTCGTCCATGCATCATATTTAATAGTCGTTTTGAGAGGAAGAAGACCACAAAACCTAAAGCGATCACAAAACCTGCCACACCACCAAATATAGCACCAGGGCCAAAACTACCTACCTCACTTGCAATGACACCACCAATGAGGTGAGCTAAAAATGTACTGAGGAACCATACACCCATAAACATAGAAACCATGTGTACGGGAGCTAGTTTTGTCACCATGGAAAGTCCTATCGGCGAAAGCATCAGTTCACCAAATGTGTGAAAGAGATATGCTAACATCAGCCAGATCATACTGGCTTTCGGGGCACCACTGTTTAACTGAGCTACGGCACCAAGCATAAAAAGGAAACCAATACCCAGTAGCACCATACCGATACCCATTTTCACAGGCGTAGAAGGATTTTTGCCTATTTTGCTCAGTTTGAGCCAAAGTAATGTGAATGGGAAGCCAAGAACCAGCACAAAGAATGGATTTACGCTCTGAAACCATGGCGTCTGAATTTCAAATCCCCATATATTCCGATCGATAAATTTATCCGTAAAAGTAGTCAATGAGCTACCAGCCTGTTCAAATCCGGCCCAGAAGAATGTGACAAAAAAGAGAAGAACTAATATCACAGAGATGCGATCCTTTTCATCTTTGGTCAGTGGGAGTTTTTCAACCTTGTCGTTTTTACGTTGTTTGGCTTTAGGTTCTTTTCCAACAGTACCTAATATCGAAGGAGCTAATATCCAGTAAGCAATTAAACTTAAAACAACAGCAATACCGGCCACGATAAAACCGGTCCGGTAGCCATATATGGCAGCGATACTACCACAAATGATAGGAGCGGCAAATACAGCACCATTAAATAATTGATAATAGAGTGTGAAAGCACGATCACGACGAGGGTCTCCTTGTTCGTAAAGCTCACCTATCATCGCAACAACAGTAGGTTTGAAGAAACCATTACCCACAGCGATAAATGTAAGTCCTGCTACAAACGGAAGCATCGTATTATTAATAGAGAGAATGATCAGACCGGCACCAATAAACAATCCGCCAATGGTGACAGAGCGGCGTTCACCCAAAAGTCGGTCAGCCAGTATTCCTCCAAAAAAGGGGAATAGATAGCATAAGCCGTTAAATAAACCGTAAACCAAACCTGAGGCTTTTTCGGTAAAATTCATTCCTGCAAGCTGATCAACAGCTTTGTGTGTCATGTAAAGCATTAGGAGCGCGCGCATGCCATAATAGGCAAATCGCTCACCCGCAGCAGTAGCAGCCAGCAAGTATAATGCCGGTGGATGTTTCTGAGCGTTTTCTGTATTCATGTGGTTGTTTAGATTTGCAGGCGAAGATATTAAAGCTTAACCAAATATTAACAAAATAATTTCAAAAAACAAACAGTCCAAAACGATTTAGTCTTTTAGTTCTCTTATAGTTTTATCGGAAGAAATGAATAGTCTGCTGAATACTCCAACATCTGTAATGTGTAATTATCTGGATAACTTATCAGAACGTCTGTAATAACCCCGTCCTCAACTACAGCTTCCAGCTTTGGATTAACAAACCCACCAAAAGGTGCAATGTTGAGTTTTTTGAATCGTTCGAGGGTCTCAGCATGTAGACGGGCATCGATCTGTACGCCATATTGCTCTACCAGTTGTTTACAGGCGGCATAATCGCCCTCCGATTTTATCCGCTGGACCTCTTTAAGTAGAGCTCCAAACAAAGTACGCAATGCACGGTGATCGTTGATGACAAAAAAGGTCTTACCCTCCTTCTCTACTTGTTCTATTACTTTATTTTTTGCACCTTTCTCAAAAACCCAGTGAGCTATCAAGGAACGACAACGCATATGGGCCTGCTCAATGGTCTTGCCTTGTTCTATCCGGACAAGTTGGGTCATCATTCCATTGCGGATATATGAATTATACTCGGCCTTGGCTGCCTCTTCGCAAGGGAGGATTCCCAACTCAACGAGCTTTGGATCCATCATATAATAGAGCGCAAAAAGATCGGCACGGGCTTCTTCTAAGGGTGAATGATAGTTTTTCAGCACATCGGGACTTACACCAGGTAATAATTGTCCGGATCCATGTCCTAAGCACTCATGTAAATCGGTATGGAGATTATCGGCGATAAAGCCATAGGTCTTGGCCAGCCGCTGCTCCTCTTCTGAAAAGGCAAACTCTTCCAGCATGCCCGACCCTAATGACGCTTGGTGGTGTGCATAGGTTATGTTTTCGATGGTAACACTCTTTGATCCGTATTGTGCTCTGATCCAGTCGGCATTGGGCAGATTGATACCAATGGGGGTTGAAGGAAAACAATCGCCTCCCAACTGAACGGCATAGATGACTTTTGCACTAACTCCGCGGACTTCCTTTTTCTTAAAACGGGGGTCGACAGGTGAATGATCTTCAAACCATTGTGCATTGGCGCTGATAATATCTGTTCTTTTAGTAGCTTCAAGGTTTTTGAAATTGACTACGCTCTCCCAGGTTCCCTTGATGCCAAGCGGGTCTTCGTAGGTTTCTATAAATCCGTTTACGACATCTATTAATGAATGTAGATCTTGTAACCACATGATGTTATAAGCATCCCAAGTCTTCAGATCGCCGGTTTGATAGTAACGGATCAGCAGTTGAAGTACTTGTTGTTGTGTTTCGTTTTCAGCTACTTCTACTGCTTGTTTCAGCCAATAAACGATTTTCTCTATCGCTTCTGTGTAGAGCCCACCTATCTTATAGGTCTCTTCTGTTATTATACCATCCTTTTTAGTCAGTCTGGAATTTAAACCAAACGAGATGGGTGTATGATCGTCGTCGTTTTTAAAGGCATCATAAAAGGCTTCAGCCTCTTTCTGACTAACGCCTTCATAGAAGTTAACGGCAGATTGCCGGAGCAGATCGTCGGTATCGTTTTGATATTTTTTAAAAGGTGCCAGTTCTTTATTGAAAATGACATCGGCCGTGAGTTCCTTTATCTGATCTAAAGAGAGAACTGCGGTGGTTGGAAAGAAACGAGCGGGTGTATTATTTAGTAATTCATGATAATATGCAAGAGAAAACTCAGGGACAAATTTATCGGATGAGTAGTGATGATGGATTCCGTTGGCAAACCAGATCTTTTTTAGATAGACAACAAATTCAGCAAACTCAGCCTCTCCTCTATTCCCTGTATATCCGTTGTAGATTGCTTCCAGTGTTTTGCGAAGCACCAGATTATATTTATAATTCTGGTGGAATAAGATATCGCGGCCACAAAGTGCTGCTTCGCTTAGAAAATAGAGTAGTCGCTTTTGGTTGATCTCGAGCGTTTCAAAACCAGGCACCGTATAACGCATGATTTTGATATCACCAAATTGTTCTAATAGATATTCAAAGTTGTCTGCCTCTTGCATGTTATTATTCATTTTGGTTTATTAAAAAAGTATTACAAAAAGATATTGGTTATCAGTATCTGATTTGCTTTCATCATTTGATAGAATGCAACATAGATAACGATAACCAATACGCATTGTTTTATTGATCACCTCTTATTGAAAGAGGGGGCAATCATTAGCCCTTATAAAAAGGTAGTTTAACCACTTTGGCTAATATCTTTTTGTCGCGGATGCTGATATAAATTTCGCTACCTACTTTTGCAAGTGCTGTAGGAACATATCCCATACCGATGGAAATTTTCAATGAAGGTGATGGAGATCCCGAAGTAACAACTCCAATGACTTTGCCATCAGCATCAACAATATCGTAACCATGACGAGCAATCCCTTTATCAATCATTTCGAAACCAACTAACTTGCGGGCAACACCGTTCTTCTTCTGAGCCAGTAAAACATCTTTGTCGATGAAGTCCTTGGCATCAGTAAACTTGGTGATCCATCCTAAACCAGCTTCGATAGGTGAAGTGGTATCATCAATGTCGTTACCATATAGACAGTATCCCATTTCGAGACGTAAAGTATCGCGGGCCCCCAGGCCAATTGGCTTAATACCAAACTCTGCACCTGCTTCGAATACTGCATTCCAAACCTTTTCAGCATCTTCGTTCGCAAAATAGATTTCGCATCCACCTGCACCTGTATATCCGGTAGTAGCAAAAATAACATCTTTGATTCCTGCAAAGGTTACCTTTTTAAAGGTATAATACTCCATATCCATGATAGGAGTATCCGTCAATTTTTGCATTGCTTTTAATGCAAGCGGACCTTGAATGGCAAGCTGTGATATTTCGTCAGAAGCATTATACAAAACAGCATTCATTTTATTCTGACTGGAAATCCAGTTCCAGTCTTTTTCGATGTTAGAAGCATTAACGACTAGAAGATAGGTCTCAGCATTAATACGATAAACTAACAAATCGTCAACAATACCACCCTTACCATTAGGGAAGCAAGAGTATTGCACTTTTCCATCAGTAAGTACGGAAGCATCATTGGATGTCACCCATTGAACAAATTCGAGCGCGTGAGGGCCTTTTACCCAGATTTCTCCCATATGAGAGACATCAAATACGCCTAAACTTTTTCTAACTGTTTCGTGTTCAATAAGTAGACCCTCGTATTGTACGGGCATATAAAAACCTGCGAAGGGAACCATTTTAGCGCCCACTTTCTCATGGATTGCGCAAAAAGCTGTCTTTTTCATTGGTTGGATGAGTTATTTTATTGTTATGTAAGATACAAATATGGGCAAAGGTAAAGAAAATTGTTATAAGGAATTATCCAAAACAGGTGAAGAAAACGTGACGATAATGAGTTAAATACAAAAATATTAGCAGAAATAAAAAAAAATATTCAATGATTCTTTTTTTATTGTATATTTGCCACACAATCAAGATTCCTCGGTTAATTCAATATCCGATTTCATTTGTAACTTTATTTTTAACTTCTCTTGCACTTTCTTTGTAAATCATTTGTTATCATTAAATACACTAAATTTTTCAGGAAACTATTTTCCAGATTATAAACCATTAAAATTATCCCACCCAATTCATTAAATTGCGTATGTACGATATTATTGAGCTCAACGGCATGTTGGTTCAGGAGCTTAGAGAAATTGCCCAAAAGCTGGCAATCCCCAACTTTGAATCTCTCAAAAAACAAGAACTGATTTATAAAGTATTAGATCAGCAGGCTTTAAACCCAAGTTCTGACATCCTCGAAAAAGAAAAGAAGGAAAAACAGGACGACAGTCAGAAAAGACCTAGAAAACGTATTGCCGGAAACGAAGTAGCACTACCCCGGAGTAAAGACCCTATTGCCAGTTCACGTCCAGAGCGACTGAATACTGATGATTCAACATCATCGACAGCCACTGAACCAGCTAAAGCTGAAGGTGCACCATCTGCTGAAGAAAAGAAATCTCCGGTTTCACCTTTGGTAAATCCAAAGTCGGATAAGATATTTAAACAACCGAAACCTGATCATTCAGGTACACGCAGATTGCGTGAAACGACTGCACATCTGGGAGCAGAGAAAAAGACACCTCTCGAAAAACCATTTATCAATAAAGAAACGCCTATTATCTCAACAGAAAAGCAGCCTGATCTTATTGAAAAACCAAAAACAGAATTTGTTAAGCCATTGACGTTAGGTGAAAAACTTCAAGCTAAAGATGGTGACATCAACCCTGTGGTTATCAAGAGTGAATTAAGAAAACCACCGGTTATCGTCCCGCTT
>JAHEYR010000297.1 GCA_023251485.1 Bacteroidales bacterium | reverse complement strand
TTATAGGCCTGATCATTTGAAAGCAATTGTGATGTTTGGTTGACTAGCTCTTCGGCATTATGGATGCAGAAGGCGCCTCCGTTTGCAATCAGGTCTTTGGCTTCTTTGAACTTTTCATAGTTGGGGCCAAAGATGACGGGCTTCCCAAAGGTGGCTGCTTCAAGGATGTTGTGAAGTCCTTTGCCAAAGGCTCCTCCGATATAAGCCATGTAGGCATATTGATATAGATGAGAAAGGATGCCTATGCTGTCGATAATCAGGACTTCAGCTTGCGAGATGTTGGTGTCGGTTGCTTGCGAATAGCGCAACGTGGCGCCTGAAAATAGTTTCTCGATGGCTTTGATGTGCTCTTCGTGGACCTCGTGGGGAGCAATGATATATTTTAAATCTAGCTTTTTCTGATAAAGTGTGTTAATCAATGATTCATCGACAGGCCAACTGCTTCCTGCCAGAAAGATTTTATGGTCGCCTTTAAACTGCTCGATGAGTGGAAATGATTTACACTGTAAGGCTATAGCAGCTACTCTGTCGAATCGGGTGTCGCCACTGATGGTTATTTGGGTGATGCCGATCGATTGTAATAATGCGGCTGACTCTTGGGTCTGCACATAAAAGTGGCTGATCCTGGCCAATCCTTTTCTAAACCATCCACCGTAGCTTTTGAAGAAATGTTGGGTGGGTCGGAAGATGGCGGAAACGATGATGATTGGTATGTTTTTTCTGTTTAGCTGTTGGATGTAGTTGAACCAAAATTCGTACTTAACAAAGATCACTGCTTTGGGATTTACGATCTTAATGAATCGTTTGGCATTGCCAATGGTGTCGGCAGGTAGATAAAAGATGTAATCGGCCTCAGCATAGTTCTTTCTGACTTCATATCCTGAAGGTGAGAAGAAGGTTAACAGAATGCGTGTTTCAGGCAGCTGCTCTTTCATCGATTCAATGATGGGTCGGCCTTGTTCGAATTCGCCCAATGAGGCGCAATGTAGCCAGATCAGAGGGTGGGTGTTGCCAGCTAGCTTTTGTTCTAGCTTTTCAAAGATGTCTTTTCTCCCGTCGATCCATAATTTCGCTTTTGGATTAAAGATGGAAGCAATCCGAATGATGAGGGTATAGATTTGTATAGAAAGTTGATAAAGGATATTCATGCAGGTTGGTGTTAATAAGCGTAAACCAGTTTACGTTTTGAAACAACAAAAGTAAAATGAATTGTTGGATATTCCAGTTCAATTTGTTGCGAAATTTTTATGTAGAAATCAGTAGGGGTGTTTGTAACGTGAGGCGTTCAGTATGTGATTTTTTTATGTTAAGCTTTGTGAATAGAATAACAAAACCGGCTTCAAATCATGATTTAATTCTATCTTTGCAAAAAAATAAGAATAACTCACCTTTCTAAACATTCTCTCCATGAGAAAAATAAACATGGTTGACTTAAAGAGTCAATACGAAAAAATAAAGGGAGAAATCGATACTGCTATTCATGAAGTTATAGATTCAACCGCATTTATTAATGGTCCTGCAGTTCAACAATTTCAAAAAGATTTAGAGTTGTATCTGGGTGTTAAACACGTTATCCCTTGCGGAAACGGTACCGATGCGTTGCAGGTTAGTATGATGGCGCTTGGTCTGAAGCCGGGCGACGAGGTTATTACGACCTCTTTTACCTTTATTGCTACTGCCGAGGTAATTGCTCTCTTGGGTTTAACGCCTATCGTTGTGGATGTTGATCCTGATACTTTCAACATTGATCCTGCGGCTATCGAACGTGCTATTACACCTAAGACAAAAGCAATTGTTCCGGTGCATCTGTTCGGACAGTGTTCGGATATGGATGCTATCATGGCGTTGGCCAAAAAACATAATCTATATGTGATTGAAGATGCTTGCCAGGCTATCGGTGCTGATTATATTTTTAAAGATGGTTCAAAAAAGAAGGCCGGTACAATTGCCCACATGGGATGTACTTCGTTTTTTCAATCAAAGAATCTAGGTTGTTATGGTGATGGTGGTGCTATCTTTACCAATGACGATGAACTTGCGAAGCAGCTTCGCGTAGTTGTAAATCATGGTATGACAGTTCGCTATTATCATGATTATGTAGGTGTAAATAGTCGTCTGGATAGTATCCAGGCTGCTATTCTGAAGGTGAAACTTCCACATCTTGATGCATATTGCGCTGCCCGTAGTTATGCCGCTGCATATTATAGTAAGGCTTTTGCAAATAATCCTAAGATTAAGACTCCGGTTCATTTTAAGAATTCAACACATGTATTCCATCAATATACTTTGGTGCTGGATGGCGTTGATCGTGCCGGATTGATTGAGTATCTTGGTTCAAAAGGTATTCCTGCTATGATCTATTACCCGGTGCCTTTGCACATGCAAAAAGCATATCTGGATCCTCGTTATAAAGAAGGCGACTTCCCTGCAACGGAACATCTGTGCAAACATGTAGTTTCTCTGCCTATGCATACTGAATTGGATGAAGAGCAATTAGCTCTGATTACCTCTTCGGTTCTTGAATATGTAAACCGATAATATGGAAGGGGGCTTTGGTCCCCTTTTTTTATATCTGCTTTTTGAGTATTTTTGACGAAAGAATAAATTATGGATAAAGACTTTTTTGTTCATGAAACAGCCATCATAGACGAGGGTTGTACGATTTGTAAAGGTGCTAAGATATGGCACTTCTCTCACATCATGAACGATTGTGTGATTGGTGAAAATTGCAACATCGGCCAGAATGTTGTGGTGTCGCCAGGTGTGATTCTGGGTAGAAATGTAAAGGTTCAAAATAATGTTTCGATCTATACGGGGGTTATCTGTGAAGAC
>JAHEYR010000105.1:2866-10497 GCA_023251485.1 Bacteroidales bacterium | reverse complement strand
CTCCGCACTTGATTTATCTAAGCAAGAGAATGTTGATGCTGCGCAGAATATCTTCAAGCCTTTTTATGAAGACAAGAACATTATTCACGACATCGCGTATACAAAGCGTTATCACAATGAATTGTCAAGAGCCGAGAGTTTCCGGAATTGTGTTGATCCGGATAAATGTGGAGGTAGTTACTGGGATGCCGGTGTAAAATCTTTACATTATCAGGCTGAGGAATATAAAAAAGCAGGCAATGAGGAATCCTTGAATTATTCGCCAGGTACATTTACACCTTATGTTAATCTTACACAGAAGGCAATCAAAGCGGCTAAAGAAGCTGGATTTAACGTGGAGATGGACTATATAAAGAATGGTTACATTGTTACGGATAAGAACGGAGGCTTGTTGATGGGTAATGGAAAAGATGATTCCGGTGTTCTTCCTCAGTTTTTGTATGGACTGTTCGGTAATAACCAGTCTGTTATGGATGTGTTCAAAACACAGGCGTATGTTCAGAGAAAGGATTTTGCAAAAGGACATGCTGCTAATTATGGTTCTGAGGATGCGGCTGAGTCTTTTTATTTGAATGACATAATAAACAAAAGTACAGCTCATCTTGAAGACAGCGCGGTGAAGGCCGGGGCGCAGTCAAACCTTATTGAAGCTCAGAGAAAAATTCTGACAGATCAAATTAAGAAGAAGGGTGTCAATATAGAGAATTCAAAAGAAGGAAGCGCTTTAGAGTTATTGGATGCGCTATCTGAAACCGATAAAGCTACTCAACAATATCATGAAGGTGTTCTGAATGCAATTAAAACCGCTCCTAATTTGAATGATCTTAAATCTCTTCGAGACAGAGCGGATGGGATAATAGCAAATTCTTATTTCCAGAAAACTCTGAACAGCGCGGCACATGAGTACGCTATGGGAACAGCAAAACGCGAGTTGAAAGCGGATCCTTATTCCTTGGAGCGATTCAAGACCTCTCAGGATATTTACCAACATGGTAAACAGATGGAGCAGGATTTTGAGTATTGGTCAAAAAAGAATGCTATTCAGTTTGAGCAACAGAGGGCATTAGCTGGCATTAAGAAGGGGGTAACCGGAACACAATTGACAACTCAGCAGCACCAACAACTTTTGAATAAAGGATTGACGTCTGGGCAGATTGGTGCATTGACCGCAGATAATGTTGAGGCGCTGATAGCGTCTGGCGATATTACTCCTACCGGAAAGAACGTTTCAGTGCCTGGGGTTGCCGGAGGGGAAAAAGCCACCACTAACTATGTGGACAACATAGATTATTTTATGAAGAATACTGGCAAGAATTACGATAAAGCCAAAACAAACGTTCAACAGATTGTTACCGGACTGGTAAATCAATATGAAGTAGCGCTAAAACAGCCAGACAAAAGTCAAGCATTGCTTATTAAAAAATCTCTTGACAATATTCTTTCTAAAACTCCTATAGGTAATTCAGAAAATCTGCTTTCCGATAAAAGGACTTTTGCTACAAATTTGCAAAAAATTGATGGCGTATACGCAGCTTCCGCTCAGGATGCTTTGGAGAAGGAGTTAAACAATGTGGTTAATAAGTTTTGGGCTGATAAAGTAGATGAGCCAACAAAAAAGGATATTTACAATACCAATATACAGCAAGATGCGGTAGAGGGCCTGGGTAGAGTTTTCTCCGACAATCTGGTTCAAACTGTTGCAAATAAAGCAGCGGGGTTATCTACATCTGAAAAAGATGTGGTATCTATTAATAAGACCGGGGCTTTGTATCACGCGTTGATTGATCCAAAAAGTAGATTAATGGCCCCACAGTCTACCGCAGAAAATAATTTTATAAGAAGTGCTTCTAAATATTTTCCGCAAAAAACAGAACTTGTTCAGCGGAGTAAAGATGAATATGAACATGTTGTAATAACTCCACAACAACAAGCCCGTGATTTTTTCAACAAACATTATAGCACTCTGCGTCAGGATGTCGAAGAGTCTGTTCCCAACACAAGAGACTTTTACGGATCGAAGGAAGGGGGAGCGTATGCTCCTATGACAGGACAACAATGGCATGTTAGTGCTACAGATCGGGGAGGAGCTAATGTGTTTAGTCAGAATGTAGCATCCCTTTACAAAGCCGATCCAACAGCGATCCGACCTATGGAAGGAGGCGCGATCGATATGAATGCATTCTTTACTTATTATAACGAGGCTCTGCAGAAGGGAGATAAGAATTTTGGATTCGACATATCGGCGCAGGTTTTGGATAAACAGAAGATAGGGGACGCCATCTCAAATCCAGGAACTGTTTATAAGGTCGATGTTAATCCTGAAGTGGCAAAAGAGATAGTGGGCAAAAAGAATTATGATCCATCATCGCCGTATGGGTTCAGCTTTTTTGTACCTGCGGACAAAGACCCGAATAAATTTGCTGAGAGGGTTGCTGTCAATCCTGTAGATGCCTATTTAAGGATGGCTGGGGCTACTATGAACGTGCAAACAAGCAAAGGCTCCTACGTGTTAAATAATGATGGTAAACACCTTACCGCATATCCAGTATTTCCTGCTTATGATGTGGTGTGGGATAATAATCGTAATCCTGTCTCTCTAAAAGAGGAGACAGTTACAGGCGCTGCTGGGATTATTAATCCAGGCGTATCAGCGTATGAGACTATCCAAAATGGGATAAATTATCTGGATGATATGCACCAGCGTAATAATCAATTTGCTGAAACATTTAAGAACATGAAAGCGCATGGAACAGGACGATAAAGTACAAGTACCGGACCAAACGCAAACACCTTTTACAGAGAACGACCCTGAGAAAAAAGCTGTTCCTTTAAATCGTCAGGTTAAAACAAAAAATGATTTTGAAAAAGTCTTTTCTGATTATAGTCAGCAGAAGGTCACCATGGCCAATGGATTTACGCAGGCCACTACTCAGAATGCGCAGGATCAATTCTTTTATAATAGACCTTCTGCTTACAATCCTGATTCGATTAATAATATTAATCAGAATTTTGATCGTTATTATTCTCACAGTTCCTTTTCCAAACTAGGATTTAATCCGTGGAGAGATAATGAAAATTTATATAATGAACAAGGAAGCAAGTGGGGAGATGTAAGCCGGGCGATAATGGCAGGAAGCAAGCTTGTGCCGACAGGTTTTATGTCAGCAATCCGTTCTTATGGAGACGTTTTGCAGGGAGATTTCCTCGCTCAGGATAAAGAATCAGAGCAGGAAATGAAGCGCCTCAATACAGTAGGGATGTCTACAAGAGGCGGTTTGACAGGATTTACTTCCAATATGCTCACAAATGCTGGTTATACGGTAGGTCTTGGTGCAGAAATGGCTGCGGAGGCTGTAATAGGAGCTGCTCTTACACCGGAGACTCTCGGCGGTAGTGCTGTTGTAGGCGTTACCAGATTAGGGATGGGCGTTAAGAATATTGGTAAATACTTTAATGTCGTTTCTGGATTTAATAAGGCGGTAAGCGCGCTCAAAGATTTTAATGTAGCCAAGACTGCATATAATGCTCTCAGAGGCACTGCGAGTTTTGTTAATCCACTGAGCCATACAACGGAGCTTGTTAAAACACTCAGAGCCTCCCAAGACTTAACCAATCTAGCTAAAGTATCGAAAACAGCTGCCGCTTTTCACAAAGACGTTATGATGGCGAATGCGACCTTGGCTGAAGCTAAATTAGAGGGGGCGTCAGCAACTGCCGATTTGAAACAGGATCTGATAAATCAGTTCTATCTCGAAAAGAGTAGACTGCCTGACGGAGATGAAATGCGTAAGATTGAGGAGTCCGCGAAAGAGGCCGGAGATAATACTTTGGTATGGAACATGCCTGCGATATTTCTTACTAACAAGATCACTTTTGACCCTCTGTTTAAAAGGTTTGCGCCGATGGAGGACTACATTACTAAAGCCGGTTCGAAGTTGATTGAGAAACCAGGAGAAGGGTTTGTGCGGGAATCTTTAGGAACAAGTTTGAAAGGATTGTTAAAACCTCGGATATACGGCAAAGCCGCTTTGAGTTATTTCAAAGGGAATCTCAGCGAGGGGTTGCAGGAATCAATGCAGGAAGTAATTTCAGGAGCAAGCAAGGATTATTACAAAGACATTTACAATCATCCATCTAAACAAGGTCTGGACCAAAGCGTAGGAGAGAACTATGCTCCAGAAGTGTCCGGTTTGGTTGGTAAAAATGTAGCGGATCAATTCAGCGGTAAAGGTTTCGAAACATTTGCCTCAGGCTTCTTTATGGGAGGACTTCTGAAGGTTCAAGGAGCACTTGTACAAGGAGCGAAGGTAGGTTATACGCATATTTTCGATAAAGAGCGTTATCAGGCGTATAAGACAGCTAAAGCAGAGTACGACACCAAAACATTGTCCACTCTGAATGAATTATACAAAGATCCTCTTAAATTCTTTGGTGCCCGAATTTTGAATTACGGTAATTCCGCCAATACAATTGACAATCAGAACAAAGCCGCAGGTCAGGATAATAAGAAAACCTGGCAGGATGTGGATGATCAGAATGTATGGTCGCACATAATGACCGCGCTGGATACAAACACCTACGATGTTTTTCTTGATAAATTGCACTCCATTCAAACAATGGATGTGGACTCTATAAAAAAAGCGTATGGTGTGGATGGGCAGGAGGTTCTGAACAAAATAAACAACATCAAGGACAGGGCTGAGTTTATAAAAGACAATTATAATACCTGGAATAACCAAGCAGCAAATCCATTCAATCCGAAGGGATTCAAAGTCGGGACACCTGAATATGAGAAAGAGGCTATCGCCTACTCCGCGTGGGAACAAGCCAAAAAGAATGCTATTTTTTATGGCTACTCCATGGAGCGTAATCTGGAGCGGATAAAGAGTATAAAACAGGATGTGCTTGCCACAAAAACTTTCCAGAATATTCCTGCAAATGACATAAGCGTTTTGATGGACGTTCCTTCCATGAACAAAGAATTGAGCCTGCTTACAGGGGAGATAAAAGATTTGAAAGGTATTGCTGGGATTGATGCAAGAAATGAACTTAACAAAAAGCAACGTCGCTTGGAGTTATTGACAGACTTCCGCCAGAAGCTTGAGCATTATTTTATTACACAATCTGCTGAGAATTTATCTGACGAGGAGAAGCAAACCTATTTCCAAGATTTCAAAGATTTTCAAAAAACTACAGATGGCCAACTAAAAAAGGCATATACCAATTATGTCAAGCACCTCGCCGCCCAACACAACACTCTTTATCTATCCGATCCAGAAGTGAATTCTTCATTTGAGGCGCTAAAGGATGTTCACAGTTTGAAATCGGAGGTTAGGAATTTATCAAGCACTGTTAATATGCTGGCCGATCCGAAAGGCTTCCATGATCACTACGACCGGATGAATAACATCATGAATGAGATGTATTCCAACCGGGAAAAGCTTTTGGGAGAGTCTGTAAAAAACACATACGGTAAGATAGAAACAAATCTGCTGGTAAATAATTTATACCGCTTAGGATACGTTGTGAATGATCAGGAGCTTTCTCAGATATTGGACGAAGATAAAGTACCTGATCAATTTTACAATGTTGTTAGTAAGCAGAGTGTAACAAAAGGTGATAGGGATTATACAGCATTCGAGGCTATTGTAAAAGATTTTATCAGTGCTAAAAAAGGCGAACCTGTTGTAGAGGAAAAAGTTGTTGAATCAGTTGTGGAGAAGCCTGTGGAGGAGAAACCCACTCCTGTTGTTGAAGAAAAAGTTTCTACTAAACCCAAACCTGTATCCAAATACGACGCCAAAACCAAACTTGACGCTATCAAAACCGGCGAAGATCTTCTTAATTATGAAATGGAAATTATGCCCATACTGGGTAATTACGACAAGATGGTTGAGGCGGGGATCGATAAAGATACCCAGGTACAAATTCAGCAGGGTATTGAAAGTCTGCGCAAAGGATTGGTGGAAGGGTTTAATCCGAATAACCTTGAGGAAGGCAACGTAGTATTACTAAGTGACGACAAAAAAGCTATCATTGAGAAAGTGAGCCCTGCTTTTGTTATAGCCCGCGTGCTTGATGATGAACATATCATTACCAAGACTATTAAGACCGCAAACTTAAGAAAGAGTATTAAATTCAAATTATCCGACACCATGCAGACAGAGAAAGTTGAAAAACCAGACAAAAAAGAAGCAGAAAATATCCAGACCAATCAACAACTCACTGAAGATTTTTCACAAGATCCTACAGTGCTTAGGGCTTTGCAAGAGCAAGCGGATAAAGACGGTGTGGATAAAGTAAATAAAGATTTCATTAACAATTTAGGATGTAAATAGTATGACCTGTACGCTCACACCGGATCAACAAAAACAATTTTTTAAGAAGGTATACGCCGATTTATCAACCAAAGAAGCTCCTCTGGATATTAAAAAATATGTTCAGGAAGTATATGATTTGGTGAATACTGCTACTAAAGATTCAGCGCTTGCTTTATCCTATGTAAGCATTCTTCCGCAGAATCTACGTTTGAATATCGGGGTTAATAAAAATCTCAGTTCCAAATTTGCTGATAACTTTAAGGAGATTACTCAACTTGAGGATTCGTTTTCAAAGATTGATCAGGTTACAGACTACATAAATAAATTGAAGACTGTCGATACGACAGATGTGGCTACTCTTGAAAGAGATATCCAGGAAAATTCTTTACGCGGTGACAACCCTGAGACGACTGTAGAGCCTATTGAGACCAAACAGGCTGAACCGGCAATAGAACCTGTTACCGGGTTAAGCGATCTTACTTTTGAGGGTATGACATCAGGAGCTGAAGCGCTGAGTCCTGACAAGAAGTTATATGCTAATGTTAAGCGTCAGCTCATTAAGAATGTAAAACCTGATGGCACAAGTTCGATTGATGGGGTAGGACCTGTAAAATTGCAAGTTGTTTCTACTCAATTACTTGAGGACAAAGATTTATATCCGGATACACTACGTCAGTTACAGAATGGCGATAAAGAAACACAGGACAGGATCAGAAAGGCTAATGAGTCTGGGGCCGTTCTTATGGTTACGGATATGGAAGGCAAGCCTTTGTATTTTGAGGAAAACCTGGCAAAGTCTGACAAGGATGCCGGGAAGCCTGCATACTTTTTATTCAGAAATCCCCAACCGACGGCGGAAGGCAAGTTTACTTTTAGCGAGATCGATAAGAAGGCCGTAAATCAGTTGGCCAAGACTTTGAATGTTTCCCAGGAAGATGCCCAAAAAGCTTATCTAAATAAGATAGGTGTATACAAGAACATCCGTAAGTACATAAACCAAGATCCAAAACAGAATAAGGTGGATGTGGATATGACGGGGGGATTATTTGGGACACCTGTTCAACCAGATCTTTCACTAAAGACTCCTCTCGGGCAACTTAATTTAGCAGGAACCACTTTTTACCCATATCAAGGAGTAGAGGCAAAAGGACAGTTGACGCAGGCTTATTTCTTCGAGCTGCCTGGTATCCCGGTTCCCATCCAAATAAAACGTCCGGACGTACCAAAAGAACTTGCTGATAAATTGGCATCGCTGATGTTTGATCCTATTTTTATAGATCAGAGGGGTGCCAAATATCCGCTGGCGCCTCA
>JAHEYR010000105.1:0-2856 GCA_023251485.1 Bacteroidales bacterium | reverse complement strand
AGCGTATCCGGTTATTTGAGCAGTATTTTTCTACCTCTCCTATCACAATCTCCTTTAAAGCGGTGGGTGATGATATAGTGATGCGCCGGTTCGGTTCAACTGTTAAGTTGGATTCACCAGATGCGTATAAGAAATTTCTTGTAGATTACCTAACCCGTTTGCAGCCTACCAAGGAATTAACAAAGGCTCAGGTGGGGACTCGTAAGATTGTGACCACCCTTGAGGGGGTTAAATACAACCAGGTTTTTAAATCGGAACAAGACGGGAAAGAACGTTACTTTCTTATACAGCCCTCCCAGTTGGAGATATCTAAAACAGCTATGAAAAACAATAGCTACGATGATGTTATCCTGGAACCTACCGAAGGTGGTTTTGTGTTGAAGAAGGAGCAGAAGCCGTATATTGACTTTGTAAAAAACAACTTTGTTATTAATTACCCTGTCGATGCAGCTGGGAATATCCAGACAGTTAATGCGGTCTTGAATTTTGACTTACCCGTTGATTCTGTTACGAAAATACAGCCCAACAAAAAGGCGGATAAATTGAAGGCCGAGCAGATCGCTAAGGAATCTGTTCCTCCTGCGATCAACCAAAGTGATTTAAATACGGTTTCGAATGATGTAAAAGAGGAGATCCCTGCTAAGAAACTATCACCTAAAGATTTTCTTGCTGCACAGCGTAAGAAGAATCCAGACGCCTTTAACAAACTTATCGATCAGCGCGGATTGGAAGCAACTGAGGCCCAGATCGAGGACGCGATGAAGTGGTACAATGCTCACCCAATGAGTAAGCACTTCCCATTCGAAACCATGTTCAATGTCATGAATTTGAATAACCCAAATTCAATAGCTACGTGGGCAACAAACGGTATCATATTATTTGAGGGATCAAACTTCTCTGATTTATACCATGAGGCGTGGCACGGCTTTACCCAAGGATTCTTTACAAAGAAAGAAAAAGAGTCTTTGTATAAAGAAGTGAGTAAAAAGTCCGGTTCATTTGTGGATTACGCCGGTAAAAAAGTCACTTTTTCCAAAGCGAACGAACTGCAAATCGAGGAATTCCTTGCTGAAGACTTCCGGGAATATATGCTCTCAGGTGGCAAGGTGATGAAAGAATCACCGGTACGCAATACGTTGTTCCGCAAGATCTGGAACTTCCTTAAATCAATATTCGGAGGTACCAACTACAACCAGACCTTGATTGATAGTAAGGTAAACGACACCGTTAAAACCCTGTACGAAAAATTACGTCTTGGGAACCTAACTGACTTCAGTTTCTCGGTTGAGAATCGGAATTTCAATACCCTGAATAAAGGGATAGGTGCCGTCAATAAGATAGATGTGCCATCACTCACATTTGAAAATTCTAAACTTATTTTCGATACAGTCAATGGTTTGTTTTCTGAATATGCCGATCTGAACAACTCGTATGGTGAGGAGGGCCAGGATTCAGATGCCGCGCCGAAACAAACCTATAAGTACACCACACGTTTATTTGAAACACCTCAAGGTCTGCAGGCCAGCTATGATTATGTAAAATTCAGATTAACTGAGATTTACAACGAGATGAAGGCGAAACAGCTTGAGACTCCTTCTCAGGATATGCAGAACACATTAGACCTCATTAAGTGGACCATTCGTAACTTTGGCAACACAGAAGAACTTTTCCGTAATACAGAGGAGTCCGGTGTGGTAGGTTACCATCTGGCCAATTCCGATTATGTTCCATCCTCTGTAAAAGAGGATCTGTTGGATGAGCAGGATCTGTTGGGCAGAGAAACGGATGGTAAGAATTATTATGATCGCGGAGGTAATGAGGTTCCTATTTTTGATCTTGCCAACAAAGAGATCGTTAACATCCTGCGCGGACTTCCGAAGTATGATCTTAACGATCAGGTTGCAAAGAATAAATTGGGGATAGCAGAACTAAATCCACTGAAGGAAACTTTTGCACACATCGCCAAAACAGTCCAAAATTTGTCAACTCCTCAGAAGATGTATGAGGCTTTGGAAAAGGAACAGGAAAACTACCCAACTATTAAGCACTTGTTGGAAAAACTCGGACCGGTTGAATATGAAGGTCAATCTCAGGATGAAGTAAACAATTGGACACGCTTCTGGCAAACTTTTAATAAGTACCGGATTCCAATGATCCAGACCACTTTGAATAAGATTGAATCAAAGGATCCACAGGGGAATGTTACAAAGGTTCAATATGAGATTGGGGTGGGGAACGCTGTAGCTGATTTCCGTCGCGTTGCTCGTCTGTGGGAAAACATGTTCGCCCAAGACCAAACCAACCCTTTTATAAAGAGTAACAAGGAGGGTAACTACCTCGATACGACAGCCATCCTCGATAAGTACAAACAAAAGTCAGATATTCAGGGAAAAGAGTTTGAGTTTCTACAAGATATCGGAATTGGACTAAAAGACAGCAAGACCGTTAAGGTTGAGTTAGCAAAAGCCATCAAATCCGGGGATATAAAAATAGGCGGTATTTATGACAATCTTCGCATTTTGAATGAGAAGGGGCTGATTGTACGAAGCATTCAGAAATACATTTACCGTAATGTAGATCATGGTCTCGCCGGGGAAGAGCAGAATTACAGAAAACTGCAATTACTTCAATACCGGTTTGCGGATGTAGATTCTGACTTTATGGTGATAAATGCTGCAGGCGATCCTCAATCAGAGTTTTCTCAGAATACTACCTTAACTCAGATGCTCAAGGCAATTAACGAGTCAAGTAGCTATTCTGAACTGGTTTCTCGCCCGGAGATGTCTTACTTGAATAAAACGGCAAATGAGCCAGGTAAGCCGTACAATCCTTTCATAGAGTCTTCGATTTTGATGA
>JAHEYR010000296.1 GCA_023251485.1 Bacteroidales bacterium | reverse complement strand
CGCGTTACATCAACTAAATCATATTGAAAACCGTCACTGCTTTTACACGAATCGACAGCCTGAATAAAATTGTCCCATGCAGGAAGAAGTTGCTTTGCTGGGTAGTTCAACTTTGTCCTTGTCCATACCGTTGCCGAGTCGAAAGTAGGACGACCGGTAATGATAGACTCTGCACCATCTCTGATCACCTTACCATTATAAACCGTGGTTTTTAATATCTGCCAGGCCTGAATGGTATGTTGATTTAGATTTCCATAGCGATTCAGAATGTATGTTTGCAGCCAATGGTCTATCTCTATAGGTTTATTATTCCAGGTATGTTGCATCATCAATTCATAAAGAACCGGATTCTGCTCAATAGCTTCCATCGTTAATCCGATGCCTTTCATCTTACCCGACTGTGGATCATTCAATGCCTTTGCAGGCTCTATGGCAACATCATCAAGATGGCCAAAGAGGTTTGTATTGCCTCCAAAATTGTTCAACATATTCCAGATCCAGGGTTTTCCATAGAAAGCATCCGTCCTTTTCCATACAGGTTCGATCTCGGCTGCCAGGTCAAGTAATAACATGTGGTCATTAGGTACGGCATCGAGCAACGCTTTTATCTGTGGGGACTTCCAAAACTTGCGATCGCTATAAAAGAGCCATCCCTGCATCACCCAAACGGCATCTTTATCCGCATTTTGCATTCCCTCATAGACTCTTTTACTTAACTTAGCGAGGAAGGCCGGATCGTCAGAAGGAGGTTCATTTTCATTGAAGGTATCTGCTGAATAATAATGATCGGTGCCATACAATCCGGTCTGAACTTCTAAGAACCGTTTACCTATTTGAGCAAACATAGGATCTTCGGAATCCAAAATATATGTATCGGCAAATCCATTCCGCCAATTTGTCTGTTTCAGCTTAGCACCAGGAAATCTCTCCTTAAAAGCAGCAGGGACATGACCGGTAAAAGCAGGCAGAACAGGTTTCATACCCAGCTCGCGTTCTCTTTGTACAATTTGTTGCTCCAGTATTTCATGACTCTTCATCCAGCTATCGGGTAAAGGTCCACCCCATCCATCAATATTACCCATCCAAAACCATGAGAAGTACGAAGGACCGGTAAAGAAACCGTTTAACTCTTCGTCTGTAAAGCCCATCTCTTTGTATACCTGTTTCCATGTATATTCTTCACCCGTAATGGCCAATGGCATATTGATACCATGCAATGCCATCCAGTCGATCTCTCTTTCCCAACGTTTCCAATCCCACCAACTCATACTATAATTAAACGTACAATAGTTTAAATAATAGCGATGTTCATAAGGCGTATGTTTTTTGACCTTTGCAGAAACCAACGGAAGTGTTTTCGGGAGGTTGAGATTTGTTCCATTCCATGTGATCTGACAATGACAATATTCATTCAGATAATAGTACAACGCAGATGCTATGCTCACACCATTATTTCCCGATAAGATAATTTTACCGTTCTTGCTTTCGACAGTAAAATAATCTTTACCATCACTACTTTTAGGTAACGACTGTATAACAAATTGTTTTGCTTGGACTGGGATTATTCTTTGTAATAGCCCTTCGGATGCTTTTATATTTAATTGAGCTTTAAGGCTAAAGCTCAGGCATAGTAATAATAATAGTGTAATTGTTTTTTTCATCCGTAACTTTTATTAGATTTTCAAAAACCATTTCTTCTTATACAAGAAATACAACAAAGCCAGTTGAATCAGCAAGATAGCAGAACCGCCCCATACAGGTTGCCAAAGTACTGGTGTATATTTTATCAACCCTCCAAACAGAAAGGTTGCTGTAGATTCAAAATTAACAACACCATGTGCTGCCATATAGATCAGGATAGAGTTGGTGCCGATCCAGATAAATGGCAACGACCATTTCTTTAAACCGACCACCTCTATGACATAGTAGAAAACGAAGAGTAACAACAGACTCCATCCCCCTGCAAATAACACAAACGAACTCGTCCACATATTTTTATTAATAGGAAATACAATATCCCATAAAAGGCCCAGAGCCAACAGCACGATACCGGCAACTGCCAATAGCATACTTTTTCTTCCCAACGACCATTTATCAGACTTCCATCTTAGAAACTGACCGGTAAAGACACCCAATAATGCAGTTCCTATTGCGGGAATAGTGGATAAAATGCCCTCCGGATCATAAACCATCCGATGTAGTTTTCCAGGGAGGAACAGTCTATCGACATACGCTTCCAGATTACCTTCGGGAGTCAATATACCGGCACCAAATCCAGGGACCGGCACCAACATCATAATAGCCCAGTAACCCAGTAATAGAACCCCAAACCAGATGATTTGGCTACGTAAGTTAACATTCAGATAGAGAATAGCGGCAAAGAAACAGGATAAAGCTATTCTACCCAGTACACTTGCAAAGCGGGTATTTTCGTACCCCTGCCATTTAAACAAGCCATTGACAACCATTCCACAGATGATGAGGATCAGTGTGCGCTTGATCAATGAACTATAAATATTTTTTTTAGCCTTCTTTTGATCACTTGCTGAGACATTGTCAAGTTGCTTTCCAAAAGAGTAAGGCATTGATATCCCCGCAATAAAAATAAAGAGGGGAAATATCATATCATAAAAGGTAAAACCATTCCATTTAGTATGGTGCATCTGCTCTGACATCCAATTGCAAGCCGGATAGTTAGTTGCCTTTGCCAAAGCATGTATGATGATCTCGCCACTGATAATCCACATCATATCAAAACCACGCAGGGCATCTAATGACAATAAACGACCACTAGCATTTGTATTTGGTTTTGCTGAAAGAAAAGACCCTAAACCAGATAT
>JAHEYR010000295.1 GCA_023251485.1 Bacteroidales bacterium | reverse complement strand
AAGAAATTCAGGGATAGAAGTTTCTTTGAAAACAATCAATATTGAAGGCAAGGACTTTACTTGGTCATCTAATATTACCTATACCAGAAATAAAGAGCGCATTGTTTATCTTCCAACAGGAAATGACATAGCAAATAGTTTGATTATCGGAAGTCCGGTAAATTCATTCTATGACTATCAGAAGATTGGTATCTGGCAGACTGCCGATGCAACAACTGCTACAAGTTTTGGTTATAAACCAGGAGATATAAGAGTTCTGGATGTTAATGGTGATGGTAAAATCACTGCTATAGCAGATAGAATGGTTGTTGGTTCAGCTGTTCCTCTTTATAGCGTTGGTTTTAACAATGACTTTAAATATAAAGGATTTGATTTGAATGTCTTTGTTTTTGCAAGAATCGGACAGACTTTTGTTTCAAGTTATGCGCTGAAATATGAGCCTAATGGTATTGAAAATGGGGCTGTAGTTGATTATTGGACTCCTGATAATTCTACAAATGCTTATCCTCAGCCTGATTCTAAAATCTCAAGAGCAGCTCTACCTTTTGCTACCACTTTGGGATATAAAGATGGATCGTTTATTAAGATTAGAAACATAACCTTGGGTTATACCGTTCCTTCAGCTTTAGCTAAAAAACTTCATGTGACATCAATTCGTTGGTATGCAAGTGCTAAAAACTACTTTACTTTCTCTAAAGTGAAGGATTATGATCCTGAAGGAGGCGGTTCTTTCGAACATCCGCTAACTAAGCTCATCGTTACAGGGTTAAATATCGAATTTTAATTCAAATTATTCTTAAAATATTAAAGATCATGAAAATATTACGATATACATGGATATTGGGTCTATTTGGATTAATGATCCTGATCTCATCATGCGAAAAAAAGCTGGAAGAGTTTAATCCAAGTGGATTAACTGCCGCTAATATAGTTACAAAGGCTGCCGGTTTTGATGCATTGGTCAATGCAGCCTATTCTTATGACCGATTCTGGTACGGAAAGGAAGAGGGCATTAGTGTTTCTGAAATGGGTACAGATATCTGGACAAGTGGTTCAGGCGATGTTTATCCTCAGCTTACACAGTATAATAACTTGCAGGGAAGTAATACGGCCTCTTTGACCTTATTATGGAATAACTTTTATGCTGCTATCAATCTCTGTAATACAGGTATTTCCTCTGTTTCAAAAGTTACAGACTATACCGCAGCACAAAAAGCAACCCGCGAAGGTGAATTAAGATTCTTGCGTGCTTTTTATTATTGGCATATTGTAGAAACATGGGGTGGTGTTAATTTTACGACCCAACCAACGACAGGTGTTGTTACTACAGCTAATAGAACATCGGTAGATACCATTTATAATCAGATTTTTACCGACCTAAAATTTGCTGTTGCAAATTTACCTACAACAACAACTGATTATGGAAGAGTTACCGTTCCAGCTGCAAAAGCATTTTTAGCTCGTATGTATTTAACCCGTGGTATGAATGCAGAAGCTAATGCCTTAGCCAGCAATGTGATAAAAAATTATGGCTATTCTTTGCTACCTAAATTCTCCGACTTATGGCTGATGTCGAATTTGAAGAATAAAGAGGTTATCTGGGCTGTCGATTATTCAACTATTCTGACAAACAATGACCTTACTACATCTTCATATCCGAATGGGCATTCACGTGGTTCGAACAATGCTCATCTGTTATGGCTGATGGTTTATGATCAGGTCAATACCAGTACACTGATTAGAGATATCCCTTACGGTCGTCCATTTAACCGTTATATGCCTACATTGTCATTGTTAAATCTTTTTGATGATGTAAATGACTCAAGGTATAGTGGTTCTTTCCAAACTGTTTGGTTGGCTAACAAAGCTAGTGGAACTGTTAAGATTGGTGATACTGTAGCTTATTGTCCAAAGGTTTCATTAACAGCAGCTCAACGTAGTACCAAATACACAACATATGATGTGTCAAAAGTATATGGAGCTACAGGTGCACCGATTCAGAATAAATTTTATGTGTCGTTGTCAAAGTTTATGGATCCTACCAGAACCAGTGTGGCTGAAGCACAAAGTGCTCGTGATGTATTTGTAATTCGTCTGGCTGAGATGTATTTAATAGCTGCGGAAGCCAAGATGAATTTGAATGATAAAGACTCTGCTGCATACTATATTAATCAAATCAGAACAAGGGCCGCTAAACCTGGTCGTACGGCTCAAATGCAAATAACTGCTTCTCAGGTAAATCTTGATTTTATCTTAGATGAAAGAGCTAGAGAACTTTGTGGAGAACAACTACGTTGGTTCGATTTAAAACGTACCGGTAAGTTAATCACTCGTATCAATTCAATGAATCCTGATGCTGCAAAGTATATTCAGCCATATCATTTGTTACGTCCAATTCCACAAACTCAACTCGATGCTGTAACTAACAAAACTGTATTTACACAGAATCCGGGTTACAATTAGAATTTACACTTTTTGACTTATCTCTTTTGCCAATTGGAATTTTTCCCCAAAAAGGATGAGTGAAAAAAAGCAGGATCGTTCCTGATATTAAAAAGGTTGCTTTTCATGAAGCTGGTGCAAACCAATGGATTGAAAAGCAACCTTTTTTATTTATCCTTTTGTTGTGTTCCCTTTCCCTTCGATAGAAATCTTCAGCGAGTTTCTGTGAATCATTACCTGCATTGAATAGGATCTCGAAAGAACCTCATGACACATTAAAGACAAGACTTAAGGATAAAGGGTAGAATAGCCCTGGATAAAGAGTATATGAAGTGTATCCGTCTCGCACGTGTCTCGCACATGTCTCGCAGGTGTCTCGCACCTGTCTCGCTATATAGAGCG
>JAHEYR010000294.1 GCA_023251485.1 Bacteroidales bacterium | reverse complement strand
GAGTGTCTCAGCCACTTTCTGATAATGAGGGAATAGAGCAGGCGAGAACAGGCTGTCTTCAAGTCTCGATGCTTTCTGAGCTTGCATTTTCTGCAGCTCGAACTTGAGCTTTAAAATCTCTGATTCCTGTTTGGCATTGATTAATTCAAGTGTTTGATTAGCTGTAAGCATTAATTCATTATTCATCTTTAGTACCCTTAATTAAAAATGTTCTAGAGCCTCTTTTGGTTTCTTTCCATGTAATAAGTGGATTGTTGTTTTCATCAACAAGACAATCATTGTCCTTCATGAATTTCATTAGTTCAAATTTTGATGCATTTTCTATTTTCTCAAGCTCAGTCATTTTCACCCGTGTTTCACGTAGAACTTTGAGGGACGATTTAAGCTCATTATTGATCATTATTGTGCTATCTGGTTTAACACGTGGATACATCAATTTCAGATCAATCTGGCGTATTGGAGGAGGAGGTGTTTGATTCTGTATTGCATACCAGAATTCACAAGCTGCTTCGATGATCGTTTTCTCAAGGTCAAGATCACGGGTGTACTTGAACTGTCGATATTCATTACCACCTATTAGAACCGCGATATGCGCGCTTTTAGCGTTCATTACAGAGCAATAGAAAGCTACCTGAACGATATACTCCATTGGAATGATATCGGTGTCGCTCTCTCCCCAATGCTGTGACATGAACTGATGAGAGCATTTAGCCTCGAATACTGATTCCCATTTTGGAATAAAACCATCAATATTTCCACGAAGGAAGTCATGAAAGGGATGGGAAATCGTTTCTTTTGGAGTTTTAATCTGTACTCGATTACGCTTCCTGAATTCTTTTCTTATCATCACTTCAAGTTGATTTCCCCAATATTGAAGCTGGGTTTGTTCTGAATTCGTTTCAATAATACCTAATTTCTCGCAGTAAAGCTGATATGGGGTTTTATAGCTGGATAAACCAAGGATGATCGAAATATCCGATCCGCCAATGTAATTCCTTCGTTCAATACGTTGAGCTTCTGTAATCATGATCTCATGCCTTCTTGATATTTAACGTTTGCAATAATACGTAACCTATATTACAGTGTCAACAAGTTAATCGTCATGGCAAAAGACGACGGCAGCAGTAGCAAAAGTCTATGGGCTTGGCCGACGGTTAGACTGCCCCTGCATCGGCTCCAATATGCTAGTGAGAGGCTAATTGACTCACAGTAGGGCTGCCAAAGATAACTGACGCTACTCAGTGCTGCTTAAACGATGCAGTTAAATGGTTTGGTACCAGCTTGAGTCGGTTAGTGGCCGATGATCTGTTATTAGGAGGACGAAGCTCCTTATTAAACAGAACGGATGATGGAAAGTCGGTCAAGATTTATGGTGCATCTCCCTGAGAACGCCGTGGGGATAATGTTCGATCCTAGAGCTGGGTGGCAACGTAGAAATGCGGAGGATTAGCGGATGCACCAAGATTATTGCGGGGTAATTCAGAGGTAGAATGTCGGGCTCATATCCCGAAAGCCGCTGGTTCAAATCCAGCCCCCGCAAAGAATTCGGAGACTAGCGTTTCCGATACGAAAGAGAGAAATCGTGGTGGATGCTCTCAATCTGACAGGGGTGAAAGAACCCCATTGTTTATGACAATCGAAGGCGGCAAATGCCACTATTATCGAATGCGTGTTGTGCCACCAATAAAAATTTATTAGCGGCACAACAGTTTATTTACCACCATTTTGCTAACGTCAACAAAAAGGAAAGGTAATGAGTTTGACACTGCTGATTTATCTAATAAGTTTATTTGAAAGTTTAAAAAATGTGACAGCTTCTATTATTATAGGATCAGGCGTTTTCACTCTAATAATAATAGTTATATGGTGTATGTCGAATGATGGATATTCGGAAAAATTACATGATCACGTTAATAATTTAGTTAAGCGATTAATCAAAAAATGGTGGGTAATATCGTTACTTCTTATTATAAACATTTTCACCCCCTCTAAAACCACTATGTATCTCATGCTTGGCGCAAAATATTTATCTGATAGTAATATTCCATCTCAAGTCAGCGAAATATTAAATCTTGAATTGAAAGATATTCTTGATGATCTTAAAAAGAGCGACGAGAAAACAAAAAGAACAAGGTAAATTATTATGACTGTTGAGTTAAAAGATTCGCCGGTAATCATCTTGGACAAGAGAATACGAATTCTTGAGGAAAGAATTGATATTCTCACCAAAGAAAACAAGATGAGGCAAGACACAATAGGATGTATGGATTCTGCATATGATGAAGCTTGTGTTTTGATGGAAGGAAGACTTGATAAGCTTGAAGGCTATATGAAAATGGAAGATAGAGTCACTGCTACTGATTTCCTATTGCGTATAAAAACTATCGAGGATTTCATAGGCCAGAATTATGCTCAGGATATGAAAGATATTTTTTCTAGAGTAGACGAATGTGAGAGCGAATATCTTCGCTTAGAATTGAACAGGAAAATATTGTTTGAAAGAATTAATCAGGTTGAGTCTTCTCTAGCGTTGGAAATTTATTCATCAAAAGAGAGATTAGCATCTATAGAACTAACAGTTAAATCTAAAGAATTTAAAGCAGATATGGATGTAGGTAATAGATACATGGAATGCCTTTCAGGTGTTGAAATTAAACTCCGTGAAGAGATGGAGGATATCGAAAGCCGCCTAAAGTCGATTCATGGAACACGGCCGTATAAATGCCCGGTGTGTGATGGATATGGTGGCACCATAATCTCTGGTGCCATGGATGAAGAATGTCGTCCTTGCCAAGGTAAAGGCATCGTATGGGGTTAATCTAAATATGTTTTCAGTTTATCTGATTCAACTCCCTTCTA
>JAHEYR010000104.1 GCA_023251485.1 Bacteroidales bacterium | reverse complement strand
GCTTTGGCATTTTCTTTATGCGCATCCTTCAAGTTTTCATAGTTTTCCTTATCGGATCGTTTACCGGATTTCTCAGCCACTAAATGAGCATATTCTGTGTCAAGCTGCATCTTTTTAAGAATAAGACTGCCTAATCGTTGTTTTAATCTGATTACGAATCGTTCAAGGGTTCCCTGTATATCAGCCTTCTCTTCTTCCTGTTCACTAATTAGGGCTTCAAGTTCAAGGATTTTTATTCTTAAAGTAGCTTTAACATTTGAAATTGAAACGTCTGTTATAATATTTTCAGGAGTAGCTATATTGAGCTTGGCTTGTTGACATATTTCTTTAAATACATCAAGAAAGTCTTTGATTGGGGCTTCTGAACCACTGAAAACATTGGCGTTTTCTTTATTATAACCTGCTGCGGCATTTGTCCAGTTGTAACTTCCAACCATGACTATATTTTCATCGACTACCATAAATTTATGATGCATAGTGCCGAGCGTGGAGGTATCCCAGAGCCAAATCTTTGCGCCTTTTCGAGCTAAATCACCCAAATCGAAATGCGCTTTGGCATTGATTTCATCATCCTGCGTTAGTAATTGAATCTTTACTCCACGCAATAGTGCTTTCTGCAAGGCATTAAAGATAGTGATGTCAGTAAACCAGGCTACTGCTGCAATAATTTCGGTTTGCGCATTATCAATAAGATTTAATAATTGAGGACGAATCTGTGAATCAAAATAAGAGGCAATCATAATTTTGTCTTGAAAATATTAATATTATAGTAGTCAACAATGATGATTTAAAGGTATAATTTATTTCAATTCTAAAACTAACAAATACAACAATAAAAAGATTACCAAAGATTGTTATTTCATGAACTATCAATAAGATCAATCATTTTTTACTATTTTTGTAATCTAATGAATACATGCATGATAACACTAATCCTAAAAATTGATAATGCAATCAATGCTTCAAAAATCAAAGATGAAGTTATGCTCTTTAAAGGTGTTAAGCAGGCTCATTTAGTTACAGAAAATAAAGAAAAAAGTATTTTGAAAGCTAAATCTAAGACCACCGAAAAAGAAGATATTGGCTTGTTAATAGCCATTAAAGAAGGAAGAACTGGTAAGTTTGTTACTACTGAAGATTTTATTCAAAAGTTAAGAAAATGAAAGTGCGAATCAACAAGTAGTATATCATACTTATTGCCCTGATTTAATCCAACCTTACCAATTCAAATCCCCAAACAAAAAAATCAAGCCCCAAAAGCACCCACCATTCAGGGCTTGAAGTATTCTCATCAAAGCGTTAAAATCAAAAGCACCCCAGAACCATCGTAGTTCCACAATCTTTCACAATATAGGGTGTACCATTTATCATTTCTGACGCAAATTCAAGACCCATCGTTACAACGACTGTACTTCTATCGTCGGGCACGAAGTCGTTATCAAATTTAACGACCATTCGGATATCATTGAGAACGGTATTCATATACATCCAATTGCCGACACTCGTTGTTGCCATATATAAAAAAGGTTGGTAAACGGGTATGTAATTTTTTTCACTAGCACTCCATTCCAGATCCGGAACCAAAGAAATATTCAGATAAATGCGATAGTAACTAATTTTTTCGGGCCATGAAAATCTGTAATGCGATAAGAAATTATTTAACGCCAGGGTTACTTCATTGCGGTCGTCGGTGATGGACAATTCGGGTTCGTCTAAAAAGACCTCACTAAATGGATGCAACTTACTAAAACAGTACCCAACCAATAGACTCTTATGTTTTGATGTAGTAATTTTTCGAAACCCTCTTTCACTTTCGAAATCCAGTATCTTGATCTTCTCCGCAACCTTCATCAGGTAACAGTTGTTTCGTCCTTGCATCAAATGATTGATTGGTTTCACCCCTTTCCTAACTATTTTTGCCCAGACTGCACAGCCTTTCCACTCCTGATTGAGGTCTCGGGTCAGAGCAAAGCGTGGATTGTTGTAAATTAAATTTTTGTTGGCGCCTCCTTTTGTCGAACTGATCCATTTCTTCAGTGTCCTATCGTAATAGGTCCTGATATTTCCCATGCTTCCCTTTACGCGAAAGGGTCCTATTGCTTCTGCCATTTTGTTATGTTTTTAGTGTCGCATTTAGTGCTTTTTATTTATATGTAGTACCTTGCGACGAGTTTAATAATTCAGTGATTTGTTGTGTTGATCAACAAAACAAAATTACGCAACGGGTATAGGGCAAATCAAGGATTCGGGGGGTGTCAAATCGCGTCATTTGGTGTCAAATCACGTCACTTTTATTTAGAGATAATAAAATGACACTTTTTTGATGACTTTGTTCTGACGCAATACCGGCCTTTTTATGTCCCTACTCTCTCCCTAACCTAATCCTAATCCCTGGTTGGGGTTAGCTTAGCGACAGAATAGGAATAGATTCGGGTCAGAATGGGGTTAGATCAAAATCATCAAAAATTCATCAGAAAAGTATCTGGAATTCATCTTGAAGATAACGAATTGATTTTAAATAATGGGACTGCGTGAACATTGATTGTTTCCAACTATCTCAAAAATAAATTGCTGATCGTAACCGATGGAAATCAGATTAGTAAACGTTCTATTTTCTCATCATTTCAACTTCATCTTTTTCCCTGCTTTTTACTCACTTTCATCAGCATTTATTGGTTTTTTATATATCTTTGATGCAATCGTTTTCTAAGTATTTTTAATCAAATCAGTGCTTATCAATTCTTAAAATAAATCATGATGAACGCAGCTATTCAATTTTCGCAGAAAAAACAGGGACTGGCCAATATAGAAACTTATCTTTTCAGTGGCATTTTCATTGGTGGCAATCTTATTCTACCTCAACTCTGCCACCTCATACCTAACGGAGGTTTTATCTTCCTTCCTATTTTCTTCTTTACACTGATCGCGGCATACAAATATGGTCTGACAACGGGCTTGTTGACAGCTATCCTGTCGCCAACCGTTAATTTTTTGTTGTTTGGCATGCCACCGGCTGCTATGTTGCCTATCATCCTGGCGAAATCTATTTTGCTTGCGGTTGCTGCTGCTGTTATTGCACAGCGTTCGGGTAAACTTTCTATTGCAACGCTTGCTTTAGTAGTGTTGGCTTATCAGGTTCCGGGGATGTTGATTGAAGGTATTTCACAGAACAGCTTCCTTGCTGCTACGCAAGATGTAAGACTGGGTCTTCCCGGTATTTTACTTCAAATAATCGGCGGATTCTTTCTGCTGAAATGGCTTGACAATCATGGAAAATAAGAGCTGGACCGATATTGCTGAAAGAATTCGCGCAATCCATTTTAATGAGCAGTTCGATTTTATCGTCGCTATTGCCAATGGAGGCATCATCCCTGCTGCGCTATTAAATCAACAATTTGGTTTCGATATTCAGCTGTTGAAGTTGAACCTCCGCGATGCACAGCAGAATAAATTGTACGACAAGCCCAAGTTATTGGAGCCAATAAATTTTGATTTTGAAGGAAAGACAATTCTTTTGGTTGATGATAGGATCAAGACCGGAACGACGATTGTCTACGCGAAGGAGTTATTGGCGAAAGCGGCTGTCATTAAAACGTTTGCGGTGAATGGTGATGCGGATTATTGTCTTTACAACGAGTCGTGTTTCAGGGTTCCCTGGCGAATTTAATTATCTCTATTTAATCAAGCCATTGATTTGATTGGTTTAACATCTCCTCATTTTATGACACAACGAAATCGCACCTTACTTGCTAAGGTTCAATATATATTGCCTGTTATCGCCCTGACTTTTTTAGGCATGCTACCTTCTACTTCGATGGCTCAGGAGAAAAAGGACTCCATGGTGATCAGGCTTCACGAGGTTGTGATTCAATCTCCGCTTATTAATGATAGCAGAAAGCTGATTCCGGCTTCGCTTACCATCATCGACAAGAGCGCGCTACAAATCTCCCCGAAGCTTGATTTATTGCAAGAGGCTGAACTGGCGACTCCGGGACTATTCATCACCGGAAAAGGCATCATGGGTGCTGGTGCCGGACCGTTATCTTCGGGCAAGATCTCCATGCGTGGATTGATCAGCTCATCCAACTCCTCAACACAGATTCTTATCGATGGGGTTCCTATGATGATGGGACTCTTCGGTCACCCGCTACCTGATGCGATTGAACAATCAAACATCGAACGGATTGAGGTTCTCAGAGGGCCTTCGTCCATGCAATATGGCGGTAGTGCGTTGGCAGGAGCCATCAATATCATTCCTTCAAATCCGGCTCCTAACACACAAAACATCTCGGCTACAATGCAATGGGGATCATATGGAACGGTTAACAGGTCGTTCTCTGCCTCCATCGGGAAAGAGAATTATTTTGTTCAGGCCGGCTATTCGCATAATGCAACGGATGGTTACAGAGCCAATTCGGCATTTACAAATGATGACTATTTCTTCCGCACGGGAATGAATATCTCTAAATACTTTCAACAATCGTTTTCTATCAATCGATCGAATTCAACAACAAACGATCCGGGGACAATGGACGTTCCTTTTCTTACGGTTACGCATGTACAACGGACCATGGCGGCTTATAAGCTGACCAACAACTATCAGGGTTTGAAAGGTGGCCTCACGGTTTATTATCAAGAGGGCATCAATCGTTTTTCTGATGGATGGAACTCTACGGACTATCTGGGCGGTGCCCGCCTGGAAGAACAGTTCTCTCTTTTCAAAGGAAATACAATACTGGCCGGTTCGGAAGCCAGATGGTATGGCGGAAAGGGTTCGCCGGTTGGGTTCCCTACTTCTACGTTAAACAATGTCTGGATTAAACAAAATGAGCAGAGTGGATTTATAACGATGCAACAAAAGGCCGGCGAAATGCTTGCGTTGAATGCAGGCTTGCGGACTACGCACCATAGTCTGTTTGGGACGACTACCACTCCTTCTGCCGGAGCTACGCTTGCTGTTTGCAACAATACTTCTATCCGCGGATTGTTTTCACAAGGATTCAGAAACCCTACGATTGGTGAGTTGTTTTATTTTCCTCCTGCTAATGCAACGTTGAAACCCGAAAAGGCCAGCAATATTGAAATGGGATTGAATTCTAAGTTATTAAAAGATCGTTTATCGATTGATCTTACACTGTTCTCAACGAAGGCCACTGATCTGATTTTCACCATCCCTGCTCCTGCCGGAAGTGTGCCTCCGGTTAAGAATATGAATGCAAGTAAGGTTTCGAACACTGGAATTGAGTTAACAACCCGTTTGGCTATTGGTGCAATGAATCAAAACGCTAACACTACTGAAGCTGCTGAAACGGATAATAAAAACTACGGGGTGAGAGCTACTCATACCGGCGTTTTTAATTCGGCTGTGGTTTCTATCAACTACATGTACTTGCAACAGAATGATACGCCGCTCCCCTATTCGCCAAAACATAAACTTTCGGTTCAACTGCAATCGTCAATAAAGAGACTGATTGTTAATCTGGATTATCAAACCATTAGTGGCATGTATACTGATTACCCGGCCAAGACATTAGCAAAATATAATGTTGTTGATTTGGCATTGGTATACCCATTGATGCATAGGGTTCAGCTAAAGATAACAGGGAATAATTTATTCGATGAGAAGTACGAAATGATGAAGGGGTATCCTATGCCGGGACGGATTATAATGGCAGGATTTTCGATTAATCTCTTTTAGAGATTTCTCACTTTGTTCGAAATGATGTTATTTGTGATTAACAGATAAAAAAAAGTGCTGCAGCCTAAGGTTGCAGCACTTTTTTTTATTCAATGTTTACCTGTTTTAAACAGTATAAGTAGATGAAGCGGTATCACCACCACGGCCTGTCCAATTAGTATGGAAGAATTTGCCACGTGGGCTGTCTACTCTTTCATAGGTATGAGCGCCAAAGTAATCGCGCTGAGCCTGAAGCAGATTAGCCGGTAGTCTTTCGCTGCGGAAACCATCAAAATAAGTTAATGAGGTAGCCAAACATGGAGCCGGTACGCCATTGGTAATAGCAGTAGCCACAACACGACGCCATCCTGCCTGTGCTTTTTCGATGGTTGTCTTGAAGAACTCATCCAACAACAGGTGTTCCAGATTAGGATTCTTATCATAAGCTTCCTTGATCTTTCCTAAAAATACTGAACGGATGATGCAACCTCCACGCCACATTAAGGCAATACCTCCGTTATTGAGCTTCCAATGAAATTCTTTTGCCGCTTCACCCATCAAATCGTAACCTTGTGCATACGAAATGATTTTTGCTCCATACAATGCATCTTTCAAATCGTTGATGAACTGAGCTTTGTCACCTTTGAACAATTTATCAGGACCTTCTAAGAATTTAGAAGCCTTAACACGAAGGTCTTTCTGTGCGGATAGACAACGTGCAAATACGGATTCGCCAATCAAGGTAAGAGGAATACCTAAGTCGAGGGCAGCAACACCTGTCCATTTTCCGGTTCCTTTTTGTCCGGCTGTATCCAGAATCTTTTCTACCAACGCTTCACCGTTTTCATCTTTGTAGCCCAGGATATCGCGAGTGATTTCGATTAAATAGCTATCGAGTTCGCCTTTATTCCAGTCTGCAAAAACTTCGTGCATCTCATCAGCATCCATTCCGAGAAGGTCTTTCATCAGCTGATAGGCTTCGCAGATAATCTGCATATCGCCATATTCGATGCCGTTGTGTACCATCTTAACGAAGTGACCAGCGCCGTTTTCGCCAACCCAATCGCAACAGGGTTCGCCATCAACTTTAGCAGCAACTGCCTGGAAAATTTCTTTTACAGCAGGCCATGCAGCTGGTGAGCCACCAGGCATCATTGAAGGACCGAGTAATGCACCTTCTTCTCCACCCGAAACACCTGTACCGATATAAAGCAAACCTTTACTTTCTACATATTTTGCACGACGAATGGTATCGGGAAAGTGTGAGTTTCCACCATCGATAATGATATCACCCTCTTCAAGATGAGGAATAATTTGTTCGATAAAATCGTCAACCGGGCTACCTGCTTTTACAAGCATCATCACTTTGCGGGGACGTTCGAGGTTGGCACAAAGATCAGCAATAGAATGGCATCCAATGAAGTTTTTACCGGCTCCACGTCCTGCTATGAATTTATCGACTTTGTCTACTGTACGATTGTATACCGCAACCGTAAATCCTTTGCTTTCCATATTGAGGACGAGATTTTCGCCCATTACTGCAAGGCCGATAAGGCCAATGTCTGCTTTTTTCATTTATTTACAATTATTAAAATCGTTTCTTTAAATAATGAATCACACATTTATACTTATTATAAATCTTTAATCGACACACACCTTGAATCCGATAGCAAGAAGCTTTTCAATCGTGGCAGGAGCCATATTGGAAGCTTTGATTTCAAACACCGGAAACTCTCTACGAACAGGATAATCACCCCGTAGCTTTTCAAATGATCTGACAGTGGTTCTTAATGACTGATCATCATTGCGGATGTCGTAGGTAGCCAAAATAGCTTCGCTAAAGATTTGTTGCTCTGTTTTGTCTTGTCCATCAATTTCGATAAGCGTTGACGCAGGTAATTCCACATGCTCGCACACCCAGTTGTCAAGTCCCAGTCCGAAAAATCGACTGACTTCCTGAACACTCATACTCGTCCCGTTGGCTTTACCATCTTTCGAATATCCTGCAATATGCGGTGTGCCCAAATCAATTATTTCAAGCAGTTCGGTATCGATAACGGGTTCGTTTTCCCAACAGTCGATGATAACACCTGACACTTTATTTGAGGAAATCGCATTCTTCAAAGCCGCGTTATCTGCAACTTCACCACGACAAGAGTTAATGAATATGGGTTTTTTCTTTGCTCTCGCAAAAAATGTTTCATCTGCAAGATGATAGGTCTTATCAAACCCATACATATTCAGCGGCACGTGCATGGTGATGATATCAGCTTCTTCGAGTATCTCGTCCAGGTCAACAAACGCTGCCTTCCCTTCTTCACGGGCTCGCGGAGGATCGTTCAACAGCACCCTCAGCCCAAAGATTTCACAGATACGTGCAACCTTAGAACCAACGTTACCAACCCCAACGATACCGATGGTTTTACCGGCAAGCGTAATTCCCTTTTTCAACGCCATCACCATCAGTGCAGAAGCGACATACTGCTCTACAGACTTTGAATTACAGCCGGGAGCATTTGTCCAAACGATACCGACCTTTTCGCAATATTCGGTATCGATATGATCAAAACCAATGGTGGCTGTAGCTATAAATCGCACAGACGATCCGGCCAACAGCTTTTTATTGCAAAGGGTTCGTGTCCGTGTTATAATAGCATCAGCATGTTTTACTACTTTCGCAGTGGTTTTATCCCCCGGAAGATAAACTACTTCAGCAACAGGCTCGAGTGCGCCCTTGATATAGGGAATTTTATCGTCGATGATGATCTTCATTTTTAATAGTTGAATCGGTCCTTAAATGCCCACAACCCTAAGGCTGGATTTGAGATGTAATAAATCTCTTCTCCATCGGGCATGGTGTTATAGCCATCTTTCAAAACCTTCGGATCATATAACAGAATCATCTGTTCCAGATTGGCATACTTAAATCCAACGCTCTCAATTTCTTGTTGCGTCAGATTCTCTGCTCCGCCGCCGGGACAATAGGTGATACTAAAACGACCTTCTGATGATCCATGGATGAGATGAGCTGCCGCACTTAAGTTATTGCGTAGCTCTTCGTTTTCATCGCATGCCTTTAGGGTTGCAGGGGTTCCAAAATAGCCATACTTTCTGATAAGACGGTCTATCTCTTTGTCCTCTCCAAACTCTTTCAATGCAGGCGCCAATACGATCAGCTCTCCCTCATCATCAATAGCCATGCGGGTTCTGTAGATTGATTTATTTCCCAACCAGGTACTCTTGAATTCAGTAGGATCAAGATAGACCACAACTTTCGTCAAAGGCTTGTCGAGCATCTCGAAGTTAACCAGCAATGCCAGTTTAGCGGCTTTGTCGAACACCTCAAAATCGTCACCAATAAATAACCCACGTGTTTTGATCTTTCCATCGGCCTTATCAAGACCGACTACCGTTTGTACATAAACGATGGGCAGATGTTTGGTGAAGTTTTCAGAAGCATAATTGAATACCCTGCGAACAGGTGTATCGGCATGTCCCATCATTCGTTCCATGCCATAGGCTGCGCCAATGAAATGACTCTTGTTGATTCCTTCAACACCACCGGTTCCAACGAAGATATTCTTGTTGTAATTCGCCATTCCAACCACTTCGTGGGGAACAACCTGTCCGATAGAGAGGATGAGGTCGAAGTTGCCATTGACCAGCAGCTTATTTACTTGAGCAGGCCATGGAAATTCAACAGCACCGCCCGAGACCTCTTTTACAAAGGCTGCAGGGACTTCTCCAACGGTAACTACATCGTTACGCCAGTCGTGTTCACGAATTAGTGACGATGGCAAAGTGCCAAACATATGCGCAATCTGGTGATCGGTCATGGGCGAATGGGTCCCTAGTGCAGGAAGTACATCAGTAAGGCGATCGCCATAATACTGCCACGCAAACTCGGTCAGTTCTCCGGCCCGACTAGGCAGTCGGGTATAATCGGGAGGTATCGCCAGGACTTTGCTCCGCTGACCCATTTTATCCAACGCCTCGAATAATCCTTTTTTCAGGTCGTCAGCACTTAATTCGTGACCGACTGAACCGATTTCGTAGTACATCATAGGTTTTATCTTCTTACTCTGGCATTTCCATTCCAGATACTCCAAACCATCTCTTCGTCAGCAGGTTGGGCATAGTCTGTTAAAAACGTTGTAGCCAACGCTCCGGTAGCCCATCCAAATTGCGGCCATTTAACAGGTTCCCATCCTTTTAGTATTCCGTAAAGCAATCCACCTACAAAACCATCTCCTCCACCGATACGGTCGAGAACAGGAATTCTTCTGGGTTCGATTACCTGCCAGTCGTTGCCTTCGAGCATGATAGCACCCCAGAGGTGTTCGTTTGAGCTGATCACCTGACGGAGGGTCGTTGCAAATACAGATGCATTGGGGAAGGCTGCTTTTACGCGATTGATCATCCCTTTGAATCCATCAATCTCAGCTTCGATTCCTTTTCCGCCGGCTTCAGGGCCTTCAATACCTAAACAGAGTTGGAAATCTTCTTCGTTTCCAATCAGGATATCAGATATAGAAGCGATTTCGGTAAAGATCTCGCGCAGTTCTGCTTCGCGACCTTTCCAGAAAGAAGCACGATAGTTTAGATCGAATGAAATACGGGTATCATATTTCTTTGCAAAACGAGCTATTTCCAAACAAAAGTTGCTGGTCTCGGGTGACAAGGCTCCGATTAATCCGGAGAGATGCACAATCTGAACGCCCTCTTTTCCAAAAATCCGTTCCAGATCAAAGTCCTTCACATTTAAGGTACGCCCTACCTCACCGGCACGGTCGTTTAATACGCGTGGTCCACGGGCACCATAACCGCTATCTGCAATATTGAACTGATGACGATAGCCCCATGGATCGCCTTGTGCTACTTCAGGCCCTTCATAAGTCATGTGACGACTCAAAAGATTGCTCTTGATGAAT
>JAHEYR010000103.1 GCA_023251485.1 Bacteroidales bacterium | reverse complement strand
TGAGAACTCGGTAGTAGTAATCGCCTGATCTTTCAGCCTGATCCGACTAACTTTCACCAACGTATCCGAATTGATCCGGGCCTTATTGATGATGTCTGCCTTTTTTGCGGCATACCAAACCGTTAGCCATTGTCCGACAGCTTCACTAAGCATGTTTCGCTCAAAGTCGGAGAGGTTGGTTTGTGCCAGCTTCACGCCAGCCGCTGCATCTTGCATCTTGTACTTCCGTTGTCCGGCAACCTGAAATGGCTTACTCACCGAGTAGGATACCTGTCGGTTGGCCGAACTGAAAAACCCGGTATTGGGTGGATAATATTTCGGCAATGTCAATTGCTGTAGCCCAATGCCAAAAGTCGGATTCGGTTGCAATTGCGCAGTAATGACATCGGTCTGTGCGATGTCGATATTTTGTTTCTCAGCTTTGTAAAATGAGTTGTTCTGTCGCGATAGTTCTATGGCCTTTTTTAAGGAAACAGATACCTGCGCATATGCAGAACAGCTGAAAAACAGAACTATAATTCCAATTGGAATAATTCTGAATCTCATAAGCATATAAGATTATTACCCAAAACGATTGGATCGGGTAGTATTTAAATAAATTTTATTTTTAAAATGGAGGTGCTCAGGCTGTATAAGGAGGAGCCCTATTAGAAATTAATCCTCCGGAGAACCCGACTAATGGGCTGGAAAAAATTCGTGGCGAATTTGTCTTGACAATAAACAGAGATGCTGACAAGATTGCAGCAACAAATCCAAGAATTGTATGAGGATTAGATAATTGAGCAAGGACTTCGAGCGCATACGGACTATGCTTATGTTTTTGAAAAGGCGAAGACTTGCTTTTATCGGGAGTATACGGATGCGCATGAGTGATGATTTGTCCATTCTGCAACAGGTGCGAGTGTTGGTTAATTACCGCATTGGTAAACAACCAGCAAATCGCAGGGAGTAGAAGTATTGCCAGAAATGAACGAAATCGCCGCATCCGCCTATTTATATTTATCTGCAAAGGTAAGAAAATAATAAAAATCACTAATGAAAAACAGGGGATAAACACTCCCTCTAAAAAACCTTATGCTACTCTAAAGGCAAGACTTAAGGATAAAGGGTAGAATAGCCCTGGATGAAGAGTATATAAAGTGTATCCGTCTCGCACGTGTTTCGCACGTGTCTCGCACATGTCTCGCACCTGTCTCGCTATATAGAGCGAGACTCGTGCGAAACTGGTCCGAAACACGTGCGACACTGGTGCGATAAATAGACAAGTTATCGACTAATAATCTACCGGTATTCTACCTGTTATTCCTAAGTGGTATCAGAACTATTCCAGAATTTTTGAGGGTAAAATTTTACCATAATGAGAGAGAAGTAGAGAGAAATCAAGACTTTCATCTATAAACAATAGTTCAAAAAAACATCTACTTTAACCTCCAACATCTGTTTTGAGTATTTGTAAATAGTTCTATCTTTGGCTTTTCAAAATAAACCTCACCATTATGTCAGAACACGAAGCAGGCCCAATCAAAGGGCTTCCCGAAAACGCGTACACTGAACTAAAAGAGGGCGAAGAGTACCATCCCATCATGTCGCCCAACAAAGTTTATCCCGAGGTAAACTTCCGTTCAGTCTTTACCGGATTACTAATGTCAATCATATTCTCTGCCGCTGCGGCATATCTTGGACTTAAAATTGGTCAGGTATTCGAAGCAGCGATTCCTATCGCCATCATTGCAGTTGGTATGTCAACCCTGTCTAAACGTAAGAATGCGTTGGGCGAGAACGTTATCATCCAAAGTATTGGTGCCTCATCCGGTGTGATTGTCGCCGGAGCCATCTTCACCCTTCCTGCTTTATACATCATGAAGCTCGAAGCTCAATTTTACCAGGTGTTTCTCTCCTCGCTCTTTGGCGGTTTCCTTGGAATTTTATTTCTAATTCCTTTCCGGAAATATTTTGTGTCTGATATGCATGGAAAATATCCTTTCCCTGAAGCTACTGCGACAACAGAAGTTTTGGTCTCAGGCGAAAAAGGAGGAAGTCAGGCGCGTTTATTATTGGTTGCCGGTTTAATTGGTGGTCTTTATGATTTCATTATTGCAACTTTCGGTTGGTGGAGCGAGGTATTTACCTCACGCGTAATTCCTGCCGGTGAGCTCCTGGCCGATAAAGCTAAGATTGTTTTCAAAATGAATATTGGTGCTGCCGTAACCGGACTGGGATACATTGTCGGATTAAAATATTCGGCCATCATCTGTGCCGGTTCGTTTCTGTCGTGGTATGTTCTGATCCCGATTGTTTATCATTTTGCCGATGGACAGACCATTCCTGTAGGTGCCAATATAGCCCACCTGTTGAAAGACATGTCGGCTGAAGAGATCTTCCGGAATTATGTCCGCCAGATTGGTATTGGCGGTATTGCCATGGCTGGTGTTATTGGAATTATCCGCTCGTCTAGTATCATTAAAGATGCTTTCGGACTCGCCGTTAAAGAGATCTTCTCTAAAAAAATTGTCTCCGCTCAGGTTAAAAGAACTCAGCGCGACCTGCCCATGTCGATTATAGCCATTGGCATTGTTGTAACAGCCATTTTATTGTTTGTGTTCTTCCATTTTGGAGTTGTTCATGATATCAGACTAGCCTTGATAGGTCTGGCAATTGTGATGGTGATTGCATTTCTGTTTACTACGGTTGCGGCAAATGCTATTGCTATTGTTGGAACGAATCCGGTAAGTGGAATGACGTTGATGACACTGATTCTCTCTTCGCTGATTCTTGTATCGGTTGGATTGAAAGGCACAGCCGGCATGGTTACGGCACTCATCATTGGTGGTGTAGTCTGTACAGCGCTATCGATGGCCGGTGGTTTTATCACCGACCTGAAAATCGGATACTGGATGGGCACATCTCCTTACAAACAGCAATCATGGAAGTTCGTAGGGACTATCCTATCTGCTGCCACAGTGGGTGGTGTTATCATCATCCTGAATAAAACGTATGGTTTCTCCGGTCCTAATGCAATGGTTGCGCCACAGGCCAATGCCATGGCTGCCGTTATAGGACCGATGATGTCGGGACAACCTGCTCCATGGTTACTTTACGGAGCCGGTGCATTTTTAGCCCTTATCTTAACCATGTTGGGCGTTCCTGCACTTGCATTTGCACTCGGAATGTTCATTCCGCTCGAACTAAATACCCCATTATTGGTTGGTGGTTTAATTGCACATTATGTTGGCACACGCAGCAAGGATGAAAAATTAAATAAAGCTCGCAAAGAACGTGGCACGCTCATCGCTTCAGGATTTATCGCCGGTGGCGCCTTAATGGGTGTGATCAGTGCTGTACTCAGATATGCCGGAATCAATGTAGTCAATCAACAATGGGTTGAATCGCATGCTGCCGAAGGTGTGGCTATTGTGATGTTTGCCGTTCTTTGTATTTATATGATCTGGGAAACATTAAGAGCAAAAAAAGAGGTTGAATAATCGAGATCAGTCAAGAGGATTTCACTATTTTTACTACTCCTTTTTTGCAAATATCATTACTAAAAACAACTTATTATGAAACAAGATATTCTCGATCGCTTTTTAAAATATATCAGCATTGATACAAAAAGTGACGAATATTCAGAAACGACACCAAGTACAGAATGCCAATTCAATCTGGCCAAAGTGTTGGTTGAGGAGATGGCCGAAATGGGACTTCAGGATATATCGCTTGATGAAAACGGATATATCATGGGCACCCTTCCTTCAAATACGGATAAAAAAGTTCCTGTTATTGGATTTGTCTCTCACATGGATACCAGTCCCGATATGCCAGGTGATGCTTCAACTGCCTGCCTCATCGAAAATTATCAGGGTGAACATGTGGTATTAAATGAAGATGGTTTAACCCTTTCTCCAAATGATTTCCCTGAGATGCTCGACTACATTGGGCAGACACTGATTGTTACTGACGGCACTACACTGTTGGGGGCTGATGATAAAGCTGGTATCGCTGAGATTATAACAGCAGTGGATTATCTGATCAAGCATCCCGAAATCAAGCATGGAGAAATCAGAATAGGGTTTACGCCCGACGAAGAGATTGGTCGTGGTGTCGACAAGTTCGATGTAGAGAAGTTCAATGCTGAATTTGCCTATACCCTTGATGGTGGTGGTATTGGCGAGTTGGAATATGAAAATTTCAATGCTGCCAGTGCGAAAGTCCATATTCAGGGCAGAAACATTCACCCGGGCTATGCAAAAAACAAGATGATGAACGCCATTTTAATGGCGACTGAATTCAATGCGATGCTCCCCGTGAACGAACGACCTGAATTCACACAAGATTATGAAGGATTCTATCATGTGGTTAAAATAGAAGGGAGTGTTGAAAAAGCTTATCTCCAATATATTATCCGTGACCATGACAGAGAGAAATTCGAAGAGAAAAAGGTGTTCATCCAACAGGTGGCTGATTTTATGAATCTCCGTTATGGCGAAAATACGTTTGTTCTCGAATTGAAAGATCAGTATTACAACATGCGCGAGAAAGTAGAACCTGTTTACCACATTGTTGAGACGGCCAAAGAGGCGATGGAGCAATTGGGTATCGTTCCAAAGATCATCCCTATCCGTGGTGGCACCGACGGATCGAGGTTATCCTACATGGGATTGCCTTGTCCTAATATCTTTGCCGGTGGACATAACTTCCATGGTAAGTTTGAATACGTGCCACTCGAATCGATGGTCAAAGCATCAGAAGTGATCATTAAAATTGTTCAGCTTTACACCGAAAGGGCATAATCTTAGGCTGTTCAGATGATAAAATGAAAGGTCGCTCTGCTTAGGAGCGGCCTTTTTTATTTTATGTATGTCCATTTTTGAATTTACATATGTTTATACATTGTCGCAGATTTGATTGAAATTTAGTTTTATCTTTGATAACCCTTACTTCAAACTAATTAACAAATCCAACATCGATGAAAAAAACTTTACTGCTACTACTTATGGCAATCTTAACCACGCCTGCTATACAAGCGCAGGAAACGCAAACACCCAACCCCTTTTTTAGTGAATACACTACCCCTTTTAAGGTTCCGCCCTTCAATCTGATTCAAAACAGTCATTATATTCCGGCTATCACAAAAGGAATTGCAGAACAACAGGCTGAAATTGATGCTATTGTTAACAACCCAGCTGAACCGACTTTCGAGAACACGATCTTGGCTTACGAGAACTCGGGCAAGCTTTTAACAAAAGTAAGTTCAGTATTTGGCAGTCTGAATGGAGCGAATACCAGTGCCGAAATGCAGGCTATCAATCGCAAGACGGCTCCCATGCTTACCAACCATAGAGATAACATTTCGTTGAACGACAAGTTATTTCAGCGAATCAAGAAAGTTTACCTCAATCGAGATAAAGGCAATCTGGATGCCGATCAAAGGAGAGTAGTCGAAAAATATTATAACGATTTCGTAAGAAATGGTGCTGATTTAAGTGATGCCGACAAGGCCAAACTTCGCGATATCAATCAGAAACTTTCTATCAGTGGGCTTAAGTTTGGTGAGAATCTGCTTGCAGAAACAAACACAAATTTCAAGCTGGTGATCGACAACAGGAAAGATCTGGACGGCTTATCAGATGATGTCATTGAGGCTGCTGCCACTACAGCAAAAGAAGCGGGGCTATCCGGGAAATGGGTATTCACGCTACAGAAGCCCAGTATGCTTCCATTTCTTACTTATGCAAAAAATAGAGTCCTCCGCGAAAAGCTATACCGTGGTTATTTTATGCGAGGCAACAATAATAATGCATTCGATACCAAAGAATCAATTTTAAGTATTGTAAACCTCAGAGCTGAGAAAGCAAAATTGCTAGGCTATAAATCGTATGCCGACTATGCAATCAGCAACAACATGGCCAAAACGCCTGAAGCCGTCTACTCATTTCTTCAGAAAATCATGATCCCGGCTCAACAAGTAGCCAAGAAGGATCGTGATGCGATGCAACAAATCATTGATCGCGAAGGAGGAAAATTCAAGCTGGCTTCGTGGGATTGGTGGTTCTATGCAGAGAAACTGAGGAAAGAGAAATACAACCTGGAAGAATCTGAAATCAAACCTTATTTCTCGTTAGAGAACGTCAGAAATGGAATGTTTTGGGTTGCCAATAATTTATATGGCGTTACGTTTACCAAGCTCACCAATGTGCCGGTATATCATCCTGAAGTAGAAGCTTTCGAAGTGAAAGAAGCTAACGGATCGCATCTTGGGGTGTTGTATCTGGATTATTTCCCTCGTGCCGGAAAGCGTGTCGGAGCATGGTGCGGTCGGTTTAGAAGTCAGGGCTATGAAGATGGAAAGAAAATATACCCTATCGTGACGATCGTCACCAACTTTACCCGCCCAACTGGCGATACCCCTGCCCTGCTGAGCTGGGACGAGGTAAATACGTTGTTTCACGAATTCGGTCATGGATTACACGGGCTCTTTACCGATGGGAAATATGATCGTACGGCTGGAAATATTCCACGTGATATGATTGAACTTCCTTCACAGTTTATGGAAAACTTCACAGGTCAACCTGAGGTGTTGAAGATGTATGCAAAACATTATAAAACCGGCAAAGTAATTCCACAGGAGCTCGTCAAAAGACTACAGAAGAGTTTGACATTCAACGAAGCCTTCAACACAGTAGAATATATCGCTGCCAGTTTCCTCGACATGGATTGGCACAGTATCACCGATCCTCAAAAAATTGACGTGCTCGACTTTGAAAAACAATCGATGGGGAAGATTAATCTGATGGAAGAAATCCTTCCTCGATACAGAACGACCTACCATAATCATATGGCCGGGGGATATGCCGCCGGGTATTATGTTTACTTATGGGCCGCTGTTCTCGACACTGATGCGTTTCAGGCATTTGTCGATTCAAAAGATATCTTTAATAAGGAAATTGCTGCCAGATTCAGAAAATATATCTTAACCGAGGGAGGTTCGGATGAAGGCATGGTGCAATATCTGAAGTTTAGAGGCCAGGAACCATCAATGGAGCCCTTATTGAAAAAAAGAGGCTTAAACTAAAAGACGAACCTTGACAGATTATATGAAACTTCATGAAACCAATAAGACATTTTAACCCTTTTAAACCCACCATATCATGAAAAAAAGTAGTGTTTCTTTTTTGGCCAAAAGCTTAGGACTGGCCTTCCTCTTCACCGTAATGGTATTTTCGCTGTCGTTTGGGAAAGCTCCTAAACGTGAGTATTACGAAATAAAGATCTATCATGTTAGCACACAGTCGCAACAAGAACGTGTTCATAAATATTTGAAAGATGCTTTATTACCCGCTTTACATAAAATTGGAATTACGAAAGTAGGTGTCTTCAAACCTGTTGAAAGTGATACGGCTAATGGTAAATTGATCTATCTGTTGATTCCGTTTAAGTCAGTAGATCAACACCTTGAGCTGCCAGAGCTTCTCTTAAAAGACAGTGAGTACTTGTCAGCCGGAGCTGAATACCTCGATGCCGCCTTTGACAATGCACCCTATAACAGAATTGAAAGCATCTTTTTGAAGGCTTTTGCTAAATTCCCTGAGTCAAAAGTACCGAACCTCACCACTCCACATGCCGAAAGGATCTATGAATTTCGCAGCTATGAAAGTGCCACAGAAAAAATACATCTAAATAAAGTACAGATGTTTAATGATGGTGGAGAGGTAAATCTTTTTGAGCGTTTAGAATTCAATCCGGTATTCTTTGCACAGGTCATCTCGGGAAGTCATATGCCCAACCTGATGTACATGACCTCATTTAATAATAAGGCTGCCCGCGAAGCACATTGGGATGTATTCAAAACGCATCCTGATTGGAAAAAGATGTCAGGATTAAAAGAATATCAGAAAAATGTATCGCATTCAGATATTCTGTTCTTACACCCAACTGATTATTCTGATTTGTAGATAGTGAATGTGATTTGAGTATTTCTCAACTAAACAGTTACGTCCTGAATCTCATACCAGAGAGTGCTTTAGATATCTGAAGCACTCTCTTTTTGTTTAAAAACAGGACTTCAGAAAAATTCACACACAAGAAATTGATAGAGAAATGATGAAAAAATTAAATTAATACAATCGATTGCGTTTATCTAAAAAAGATTTATCTTCGGGCAAAATTTCATCACCCCTATTTTTTTAAAAAAAGCCAATGAAGAAAATATACTTGTTAATTCTTTTTGCTATAATTTACGGTAACACACCATTAAAAGCACAACAAAAAACCAGACTCACAGATGGTTGGAGTTTCGTAAAACAAGATCTTGGGAGTGTTTGGGAGACAGTAAGACCCGCCAAAACAGGCGACCCCGAGAGCTTACCTTTATGGGAGAAAGTATCGCTGCCCCACTGCTTTAACGCCACCGATGCGGTGGACCCTGATGTCAATTATTATCAAGGTCCCGGATGGTACAAAAACCAATTAGAAATTAATAACCCTTATCCCGATGGCCGTACCTTGCTGCATTTTGAAGGAGCAGGTCAAAAGACAAAAGTATATATCTACAACACACTTGTTGGTTCACACGTAGGTGGCTATGATGAGTTTACGATCGACATCACCGATGCAGTAAACGATTTCAAAAAGACGCCTCAATTCAAAACACAATTTAAAGGCAAAGTCCCTCTCTCTATTCGTTGTGACAACTCACGTGATCAGGAAATGATCCCCTCTAGTCTCTCCGATTTCAATGTATACGGAGGGATCTATCGCTATCTCAACTTAGTTTATGTTCCGACACTTTATATAGATCGTTTAGTGGTAAACCCCTCGACAGATGATGCCGGAAAGAGTGGTAAACTATGTGTTTCGGCACTATTAAATAATAATCAAGGGATAAAAAACGGCACGCTTGAACTCAAAATATTTGATCCACAAGGAAAGTTGATTTCAAATACCACAAAAGATATTACAGCTAATAATGCTGAATCGCCCCTTTTGAATCTGGATATAAAGAAGCCACAACGCTGGTCACCTGCGCAACCTTTGCTCTATAAATGTCAGGCAACGTTGAAGTCCTCAGCCGGAGAGTATACAACCACAGAGAATTTCGGATTTCGTCATTTCGAGTTTATCAAACAAGGCCCCTTCAAATTTAATGGACAACGGCTTTTACTTCGAGGCACACATCGTCATGAAGATCATGCGGGTGTAGGCCAGGCCATGACAGAAGATATGATTCGTACCGAGATGAAGATGATGAAGGAGATGGGTGTTAATTTCATTCGATTGGGGCATTATCAACAATCACGAATCGTTCTGAATCTATGCGATAGCCTCGGTATCATTGTCTGGGAAGAGATTCCCTGGTGCCGCGGAGGTCTGGGCGGCGATAGCTATAAAGAACAAGCACGTCGTATGCTTACAAACATGATCGAACAACATCACAATCATCCTTCTATCATCATTTGGGGACTGGGTAATGAAAACGACTGGCCCGGAGATTTTACGACGTTCGATCAGGAAAAGATCAAAGTCTTTATGAAAGGATTGAACGACTTGGCGCATAAATTAGACACCACCCGCAAAACGGCAATCCGTCGTTGTGCCTTCTGCAAAGACATTGTCAACGTCTATTCACCCTCAATCTGGGCCGGATGGTATCGCGGAAAATATACCGAATACAAGGAGACCAGCGAAAAGGAGATGAAGACGGTTAACAATTTTCTACATATTGAGTGGGGAGGCGATAGTCATGCTGGCCGACATTCTGAAGATCCCGATCGCATAACAGAAATTATCCAGACAGGAAAAGGAGCTGATGAACGAGCTGGTGACGCAAATCTTCATGGTGGTACAGCCCGTGTTTCTAAAGATGGCGATTGGAGCGAGACCTATATCTGCAATCTGATTGACTGGCATTTAAAGGAGCAGGAAACGATGCCTTGGCTCACAGGTACCGCATACTGGCCTTTCAAAGATTTCTCCACCCCTATCCGTCCCGAAAACCCTGTCCCTTATGTGAATCAAAAGGGTGTTGTTGAACGTGATTTTACCAAAAAAGAGTCTTTTTATGTTTTCCAATCTTATTGGACAGAAAAACCAATGATTCACATTTACGGGCACTCATGGCCAACACGTTGGGGTAATGACGGAGAACAGAAAATGATTAAGGTCTATTCCAACTGTCCCGCGGTAGAATTATTCCTGAATGGCAAGAGTCTGGGTGTAAAAAAACGCAACAGCCAGGACTTCCCTGCTGCCGGTCTACGCTGGACCGTAACGTTCAACAAAGGAGAAAACAGCATAAAAGCTATTGCTCATAAAGACAAGGAGACCTGCTCCGACGAAATAGAACTTCAATATCAAACCGAGAAATGGGGTGTACCTTCACAGTTAGTCCTCGAAAAGATAAAACAAGAAGGCGATATTGCAACTATTCAGGTTCAGGCACTTGATGTGAAGGGGGTGAAATGTCTGGATGCGATTAATTCTGTTGAGTTTCTGCTCATCGGAGATGGTCGTTTACTCGACAATCTTGGCACCTCTTCCGGCTCACGAAAGGTACAGCTTTATAATGGTCGTGCTACGATTCGAATCAAAACAAACAATGGTAAAAATATAGCCGGAG
>JAHEYR010000102.1:497-10621 GCA_023251485.1 Bacteroidales bacterium | reverse complement strand
ATGGGTGCATCAAACCAAACATATAATACTTTTCCTTCGGCTTCTGCGAGGGGAACTTTTACGCCCCAGTCCAGGTCGCGGGTTACGGCACGTGGCTGTAATCCCTGATCAATCCACGACTTGCATTGTCCGTAAACATTGGTCTTCCAGTCTTCTTTATGTCCTTCCAGAATCCATTTGCGCAACCATGGTTCATATTTATCAAGAGGCAGAAACCAATGTTTGGTCTCCTTCATGATGGGTACATTGCCGCTGAGTGCACTCTTTGGATTGATCAGGTCGGTGGCATTTAAGGTCGTACCACAGCTTTCGCACTGGTCGCCATAAGCTTTTTCGTATCCACAATGTGGACAGGTTCCGGTGATATAACGATCGGCCAGATATTGATTGGCCTCTTCGTCATAGTATTGTTCGGAGAATTTTTCAATAAAGTCACCCTTATCGTGAAGAGTTGTAAAGAATTCGGAGGCGGTTTCGTGATGGACTGGCGAAGAGGTACGACTATATACATCAAACGACACACCGAAGTCTTCGAACGACTTCTTAATGATATTATGATATTTATCTACTACTTGTTGAGGTGTAAGTCCTTCTTTTCTAGCACGTATCGTGATAGGAACTCCATGTTCATCAGATCCCCCAATAAAAAGAACATCTTCGCCTTTCGAACGAAGAAACCGTACATATATATCTGCCGGAACATAAACGCCAGCCAGATGGCCGATATGAATAGGCCCATTGGCATATGGAAGTGCCGACGTTACTGTAGTCCGTTTAAATTTTTTGTCTTTAGTAGTAGATTGATTTTCCATTGATTAAGCAATTTTAGCAAAGCGAATGCAAAGGTACAAAATTAGGGTTGAACTGTTAGTCTATAAATGAAAAGCAATGAGGAGAAAAACTTAGCGTGGAGAAACCTCAATAGTTTTCGTCATTCCGAACGAAGTGAGGAATCTGCTAAAGTTTCAATTGTTAGAGATTTCTCACTTCGTTCGAAATGACGGTGAAGACTATTTAAAATGGCTTCAATAACTTATTATAGTTTTACTGCAATCTTCTTTCTGATGATTTCAGAAACAGCATCAATGCTAACACGTTCTTGTAACATGCTATCGCGTTCGCGAATAGTAACAGTGTTGTCTTCCAGTGTCTGGTGGTCAACGGTAATACAGTATGGCGTTCCGATAGCATCCTGACGACGGTAGCGACGACCGATAGCATCTTTTTCATCATACTGACACAGGTAGTCGAACTTGAGCGCATCCATGATCTCTCTGGCTTTTTCGGGTAGACCATCTTTCTTTATCAATGGAAGGATCGCTGCTTTTATCGGAGCCAATACAGGAGGAATTCTCAACACTACACGTTCTGAACCATCTTCCAGTTTCTCCTCGGTATATGCGCTGCTCAGGATGGCAAGGAAGGTACGATCTAAACCAATCGAAGTCTCAATTACATAAGGAACATAGCTCTCGTTGAGTTCGGGATCAAAATACTGCAATTTCTTACCCGAAAATTGTTGATGTGCACTTAAGTCGAAGTCTGTACGTGAGTGAATTCCTTCCAGCTCCTTAAAGCCGAATGGGAACTTGAATTCGATATCACAAGCTGCATTGGCATAGTGAGCCAGTTTATCATGTGGGTGGAATCTGTAGTTTTCAGGACCAAGGCCTAATGAATGGTGCCACGCCAGACGTTCTGCTTTCCATTTTTCAAACCAATCCAATTCGGTTCCAGGGCGAACAAAGAACTGCATCTCCATCTGTTCAAACTCACGCATGCGGAAGATAAACTGACGGGCTACGATTTCATTTCTGAAGGCTTTACCAATCTGGGCAATTCCAAAAGGAATTTTCATACGACCTGTTTTCTGTACGTTCAGGAAGTTAACAAAGATTCCCTGCGCTGTTTCAGGACGGAGATAGATGGTGTTGGTATCTTCGCTCAACGAGCCCATCTGAGTATTAAACATCAGATTGAATTGACGTACCTCTGTCCAGTTTTTGGTTCCAGATACCGGACAAACAATTTCCAGATCTTCGATCAGTTGCTTTACAGCAGCCAGATCGTTATCCGTTAGATTCTTATTGAGGCGAGCCAGTGCATCGGTGATCTTGGCCTGATATTCAACTACACGCTGATTGGTGGCACGGAATTGTGCTTCATCAAAGCTCTCGCCGAAACGTTTTGCTGCCTTTTCTACCTCTTTATTTATTTTATCTTCAATCTTTGCAGCGTAATCTTCTACTAATACATCTGCACGATATCGTTTTTTAGAGTCTTTGTTATCAATCATTGGATCGCTAAATGCATCAACATGCCCCGAAGCTTTCCAGATTGTAGGATGCATAAAGATGGCTGAATCAATACCTACAATGTTTTCGTGGTATTGCACCATAGCCCGCCACCAATAATTTTTGATGTTGTTCTTTAATTCAACACCATACTGGCCGTAATCGTATACAGCACTCAGTCCATCGTAAATCTCACTCGATGGAAATACAAACCCATACTCCTTGGCATGGGAAATGATTTTCTTAAAAATATCCTCGTTATTAGCCATGGTGCAAAAATACAAAATATCTTTGCAGAATGATAGCAATTGATGATACGTTAATTAGTGATGATCTGGGTGAGGTTTTCTTCATCTGCGATCTGGGCCGATGTCACGGTGCATGCTGTGTTGAGGGTGATGCCGGTGCCCCCTTGGACGAAGAGGAGATAGGGGAGATGGAAGATGTTCTTGAGAAAGTACGTCCTTTTATGACCGAGGCAGGAAAGAAAGTTGTGGACGAAACAGGTGTTTTTGATTATGACGCGGAAGGTAACTTTGTTACGCCATTGGTCAATAATCGTGAATGTGCTTTTGTGTATTTTGAAGATCGTGTTGCAAAATGTGCCATCGAACAAGCATTTAATGAAGGGCTTATCTCTTTTAAAAAACCGGTTTCTTGTCATCTATATCCTGTAAGGATCGTTAAATACAAAGATTTTGATGCTGTAAATTACCATAAATGGAGTATTTGCGATCGGGCTTTGGTAACCGGAAAACGAGAAGGGGTAAGGGTGTATGAGTTTCTGAAAGAACCGTTAATTCGGAAATATGGCAAGGAGTGGTATCAAAAAGTAGATGCTGCTTTTAAAGCGAAGAGAAGTAAATAAATCGAATTGCCGAAAGTGCTGATCCGAATTGAGGGTGATTAACATTGTAACCGATAAATTGTTGATTTCGTATGCGACGACTCCTGATAATACTTACGATGCTATTCCCTCTCATAGGATGGACTCAGTCTCTCAATCCAATGCAGCCTTCGTTCGATCAAATGATGGGGGTGAACATTACCTATAAAGCGCCACTCGGACGTTTAGGCGTTGCCGGTACTATTCGGGAATTTCATGTATGGAGCTGGAATCAGCCACAACCTGATGTTGAGGATTGGAATCCACAAGATCATATTGATTTCGGAAAGTTCTATGCCAATCTTACTGCACTGGGTCATCTCACTGTTCCTGTTATTCAGATGACGCCTTCCTGGATGCTTCGTCCTTTGATGAACGATCAAAGCGTCCCTATAGATCCTGACGCGTTGAAAGCAACGCCTGAAGGGTTTAAAACGCAATCTTATTTCATTAAACGTTTTGCTGAGGTCTATGGCAATTCAGGCATTCAATATATCGAGAACTGGAATGAACCCGATAAAGATTGGAGTGGACCATTGGCAACGTTTAAGCCTGATGAGTTGGCTGCTATGTGTAGTGCCGATTACAATCGCTTGCAACAGCTCAAAGGAGATCTTTCAAATCAACGGCCTGATGGATTTAAACTGGTGATGGGTGGACTAGCTTATCCTTCTATCCCTTATTTAAATGATATGGTGGAGTGGAGCCGGCAAAATCGTTCTGGTGGAGTCGTCCCTTTTGATGTCATCAATCTGCATCATTACAGCAATATTGCTGCCGAACATAAGAGTCCTATAAAAGGGATCAGTCCTGAAGAAGATCATCTGCGCGAAAAGATGAACCGGTTTGTTCAATTCCGCAATGAACAGATGCCAAGTAAACAGATCTGGGTCAGTGAATTTGGTTATGATACATGGGTCGGTTCTACGCAGGGGATTCCTGTAATAGCCGGACAGTCTATCGAAGAGACACAGGGGCAATGGATCGTCCGTTCTTTTCTGGAGTTATCTGCTGCAGGTATTGACAGGGCGATATTGTTTGCATTATCCGACGCCGGCGATCCCAAGGTTCGTTATAACACTTCGGGACTACTTAAAGATAGTGCTGGTGTAATCGCTCCCAAACGTTCGTGGTATTATGTATCTGCGTTGCGAAATGTGATGCAGGGCATGTACTTTCGGGGTGATATCAAAACCGATGACCCCGACTTACGGATATACCACTTCTCCGATGCTTCCAAACAGAATGATCTTTATGCTTTGTGGTATGCAACCAGTCGTGGTAAAAAGGGTTCGTTTACATTTAATATCAAAGGACAGTCTATCGTCAGGGTAGTTTCATTAGCTAATGGTTTCCCGATGGGTGAGCTAACTGATCATCCGGTGGCAGAGAATGGCGTAACGCTTAACATTTCGGAACGCCCTGTTTTCATGGTATCTGCATCAGCATCATTCACTCAAAAGCAAATAAAACGGATGATATTGACACCCGATATGATTGAAGGGCCTGATGAAGCCCGTGCGATGATTGATGAACAGAATCAGGGTGATCCATTTATGGGCAACTTCATCGAACATAAATCTGCTTCGGGGTGGACGAATAATGTGACTTATCCGATAAATGCATTTATCAGCTTCCATGGTCGTATCCCTTTAAAGGGAATCTATTTAAAAGACACCTATAATGTTGGCAAAGTAAAAATCTACTATTGGGATGAAACCGGTACGTGGAAACAGATCATTGAAGATCCGATGAGTCGGTTCTTTGTCTGGAATCCATATTTCTTCAAGACGCCCCTCACCACGGATAGGCTAAAGGTCATCCTGGATGGGAAGACCAAAACCGAGACCTCATGTTTGGGTGAGATCATGGTCTATACGGAGGAGTAGAGACGCACGGCCGTGCGTCTCTACAAAAAGGATTCAGAAACATTAGAGAGCTCGGCTATAAAATAAAAAAAGGTGCTCATAAACATGAAACACCCTTTTTAATCAATTCGAAAAAAAATTATTTCTTCAACAACTCAGCTCCACCGATGATCTCGATGATCTCTGTCGTAATAGCTGATTGTCTTGCTTTGTTATAGGTAATCTTCAGATTCTTCAAGATCTCTCCAGCATTTTCGGTTGCTTTATGCATTGCTGTCATACGGGCACCGAACTCTGAAGCATATGAGTCGAGCAACGACTTGTAAAGCTGTATGCGTAATGCCTGTGGAATAATAGCATCCAAAAGTTCTTCGCTATCAGGTTCAAAGATATAGTCGTCATGAAATTGTGCATGAACAGCTTCATTCTTCTCAACCTTTAAAGGCAACATCTGTTCTATTGTTAGATTCTGAGTAGCTGCGTTTTTGAATTGATTATAGATGATATCTACACGGCTGTAGGTCTTATCTTTAAACCAATCCATAATCAGATTTGCAACATCAGAAGCACTTTGATAATTGAGGTTATCGTAAATACCATTATAATTGGCAATCACCTTATAGTTGCGGCGGGTAAAGAATTCAGTTCCTTTTCTACCTATCGTAACAAGATGAACATTGCCTCTTTTATTCTGATCGTCAAAGTTTTCATGAATATGCTGTATGGTAGCTTTGTTAACGTTAGCGTTAAATCCACCACACATACCTCTATTCGATGTAATGACAATTAAAAGCACCTTGTTTGGTTCTTCCTCGCGAGAAAAAATGCTACTATCCGACATTGAACCATTGCTGCTCAGATGCTGCATGATAGTGCTCAGCTTGTTAGCATAGGGGCGAAGAGCTACAATATTGTTTTGTGCCTTTCTAAGCTTAGATGCAGCCACCATTTTCATAGCGCTGGTAATCTGCTGCGTCGAAATAACCGAAGCAATACGTGTACGAACCTCCTTTAGTCCGGCCATAGTTCCTTTTTATATGAGACTGGATAGAAACCGGTTGTCCCGGCTTCTATCCAATCATAAGTGATTCAAAGTTATGATTGATATCGGGTTTATTTTTCGAAACCACGAGCTATTTCAACAGCTACCTTTTCCAACGTGTTAGCGATGTCATCATTATACTGACCCTTACGGAGTGATGCTAATAAATCAGCATTGTTCAGTTCCAGATGATGTAAAAAGGTCTCTTCAAATTCTTTCACCTTATTCAATGGTACTTTCTGTAATAAACCTTTGGTTCCACAGAACAAGATAGCAGTTTGTTTCTCAACCGGCATTGGCGAATACTGAGCTTGTTTCAATATTTCCACATTACGGATACCTTTTGCAAGGGTTGCTTTTGTTGTGGCATCAAGGTCAGAACCAAATTTTGAGAAGGCTTCCAACTCACGATATTGAGCCTGATCAAGTTTCAATGTACCTGCAACTTTCTTCATCGACTTGATCTGTGCATTACCCCCTACACGTGATACCGAAATACCTACGTTGATAGCTGGACGGATACCTGCGTTGAAAAGTCCTGATTCCAAAAAGATCTGACCGTCAGTAATAGAAATTACATTGGTTGGAATGTATGCAGAAACGTCACCAGCCTGAGTTTCGATAATAGGTAGAGCGGTAAGAGAACCACCACCTTTAACCATTGGTCTGATTGACTCAGGTAAATCGTTCATTTGTCGTGCAATGCTATCCGAACTGATAATCTTAGCTGCACGCTCTAGTAAACGAGAGTGGAGGTAGAAAACGTCACCCGGATATGCTTCACGTCCTGGAGGACGACGGAGTAACAAAGACACTTCGCGGTAAGCAACAGCCTGCTTTGAAAGGTCATCATAAATAACCAATGCCGGGCGACCCGAATCACGGAAAAACTCTCCGATAGAAGCACCGGTAAATGGAGCGTAGAACTGCATTGCTGCAGGATCTGAGGCAGTAGCTGCAACGATAATCGTATAAGCCATTGCACCATGCTCTTCAAGTGTCTTCAGGATATTAGCAACCGTTGAACCTTTTTGCCCGATAGCAACATAGATACAATATACGGTTTCGCCTTTATCATAAAATTCTTTTTGATTGATGATCGTATCAACTGCGATAGCAGTCTTTCCGGTTTGTCTGTCACCAATGATTAATTCACGTTGACCACGTCCAATTGGAATCATAGCATCGATAGCCTTGATACCGGTTTGTAGTGGCTCATTAACTGGTTGACGGAAGATAACACCGGGAGCAACACGTTCAATTGGCATCTCATATGTGGTGCCTTCAATAGGGCCTTTACCATCGATTGGCTGTCCCAGGGTGTTGATAACACGACCAACAAGTCCTTCTCCAGCTTGAATAGATGCAATACGACCCGTACGTTTTACAGTATCACCTTCTTTGATATGTGTTGATTCTCCGAGTAATACGATACCAACATTATCCACTTCGAGGTTGAGCACAATGCCCATAATGCCATTTTCTGTAAATTCAACCAATTCACCCGACTGTGCGTTGGTTAGTCCATAAGCACGGGCAATACCGTCACCTACAGATAGAACACTACCTACTTCCTGCAATTCGGCCTCAGTCTTTATGCCAGCCAGTTGCTGACGAAGGATGGCCGATACCTCGGCGGGTTTAATTCCTGCCATATTTGAAAGAGTTTAAAGTTCGCTGATATAACTATTGTTAGTAAATTCATTTCTTAGTTGATGCAAGGTATTCTTAACAGATGCATCAATCAATTGTCCTTCCATTGAGAGTGTAAAACCACCCAGTAATTCAGGGTCGATCTTTTCTATCAGTTCAACCTCGCCACCGGTTTGTTCTTTCAAACGAACCAATATCTTATTGCGGGTCTCCTCGTCGAGCGGTTGAGCCGATGTTAGGTATGCAGTTTTAATTCCCTTGAAGTCTTTTACAAGCTTAACATATTCTAAAGCAATAGCCGGTAGGCTTACTTCACGATTTTGTGTCACTACCAGTGTGATAAACCGTTGTGATAAATCTGAAATGCTTTTAGCAAAGATCTCTGAAAGGATGCTATTCTTTTTGGATTCCCGAATGAGCGGACTTGACAAGACACGTAAAAGCTCTTTGCTGTCGAGACAAGTCTCTGCAACAATTTCCATGTCGGCAAATACCCGGTCAAGCTGGTTCATCTCACCTGCCAGTTGGTATAATGCAAGGGCATAACGATGACTAATTCTTGAATCTTCCATTCTTGCTTTTACTGGTCATTTAGTTGAACCGAATATTTTCGAGCTGCTGATCGATCATTAGGTTTTGCTTCTTCTTATCAGTAAGCTCATCCTTAATTACCTTTTCAGCAATTTCGATCGAGAGACGTCCAATCTCATTTTTTAAATCAGAAACTACAGCTTTACGCTCATTTTGAATAAGTAGGCGCGCATTTTCTACGATACGGTTAGCTTCTTCAGTGGCTTTCTTGCGGGCATCTTCTATGACGCTGTCGCGCATCTCTCTTGCCTGACGAAGAATACCATCGCGTTCTTCTCTGGCCAAAGCCAAAAGCTTTTCGTTCTCATTCTGAAGGTTAGCCATTTGTAAGCGTGCTTCATCAGCAGAATTTAATGCCTGGGCGATATGATTCTCGCGATCTTTCAACGCTTGAAGAATTGGTCCATAAGCATACTTCCACAGAATCCATAGTACTGTTGAAAAAGCCAACAACGTCCAAAAAAGCAAACCCGGATTAGGTGTTATTAGTCCCATACGTTTGTTCTATTATTTTGATTCTCTTGTTTTTTCGAGTAAAGAAACAATTGCAACCAACCGTTGCAATTGTTTCGGGGTTTCTTTTTACAGGAAGATAACCAATAGACATACTACGATAGCGAAGAAGGCAACTCCTTCTACTAACGCTGCAGCTAAAATCATGTTTGAACGGATATCACCGATAGCTTCTGGCTGACGGGCAATGGCTTCCATTGCTCCACGGCCGATACCGCTAATTCCAATACCTCCACCGATAGCTGCAAGTCCTGCTCCAACTCCTGCACCAAGTTTTGCAAGGGGTGCGAAATCCATCGCAGCCTGCATCATAACTGATAACATTGACATATTTATTTGTTTTAAAAGAGTTTAAAAATTAGTGATGACTTTCTACTTTTGCCATTCCAAAATAGATGGCTGCTAATAGTGTAAATACGTATGCCTGTAAGAATGCTACCAATAGCTCAAGCATATTCATAAATACCATAAAAGCATAAGAGAACGGACCGACAACTGTGTCGAGCCAGATGTTCTTCTCTCCAAAAATAAAGATTAAGCAAACGAATCCTAAGATGATAATGTGGCCTCCTGTGATGTTGGCGAAGAGTCGTATCATCAGTACTACCGGTTTGATGAAAACGCCGAATATCTCAACGAATGGCATCAAAGGAACAGGTAGCTTCAACCAGATAGGTACCCCCGGCATATTAATCAAGTGCGACCAATAAGCTTTGTTTGTACTGAATGTGGTTATGATAAATGTAATCACAGCCAAGACCATGGTTACAGCAATATTACCGGTAACATTAGCTCCACCTGGAAACAGTGGAATTAACCCCATGAGGTTATTGAAAAGGATAAAGAAAAACAACATGAGTAAGAAAGGCATAAAGCGTTCATGACGTTCTTCTCCGATTGATGGTTTTGCAATATCGTCACGGACAAAAAGAATCACCGGCTCTATCAGGCCTTGCAGACCACGGGGAGGCTGATTTGGATGTTTTTTGTAAGTTCTTGCTACTGATATAAAGACAAGACACATCAGAATAAGGCTCAACAACATTGCGAAAACAGTCTTTGTAATACTGAAATCGAAAGGTAGTTTTGCAGCCTTATCAGTGGTTTCGCCATCAGACAATACCTTGACAATCTTGCCGTTGTTTGCTCCTTTAGCCTCTTCTATCTTATATCCAAGATAGCTTTTGTGTCCATGTTCGAATTTGCTCGACATAAAGAACACAAATTTGCCTTGATCATATAAGATGACAGGAAGGGGAACAACCACATGGACGTTT
>JAHEYR010000102.1:0-487 GCA_023251485.1 Bacteroidales bacterium | reverse complement strand
GTGATATGCCACTCATGCGCATCGACAACGTGCTCCATGATCATATCACCCGGACTAAACTTCTCTTTTTTTGGTCCATCCGAAGTATTTTCTTCGGTTTTAGCTGTAGGCGTACTAGTATTCTTACCATTCTCGCTTATAAAAGCCGTACAAACTACGGTACTTATAATTGCGGTCAGAATTAGGAACCTTTTCAATTTCAGGCTCATGAATTAATTTTTTACTATCTTTACGAATAGAGTTAACAGACAACAATATTAGTAAAATTTGAAACTACTACACCACTTTTAGAAAAATATTCTTTTTCTTTGTTAAACAATTTTAAACCATAACTGTTGTCCGACTCAATTCTTAACGATCAGTACTTTATGCGTGAGGCCCTCAAAGAGGCCGACGAAGCTTATAAAAGTGGAGAGATTCCCATAGGAGCTGTTGTAGTTTGCATGAACCGAATTATTGCCCGAAGTCATAACTTAACGGAACTGTT
>JAHEYR010000293.1 GCA_023251485.1 Bacteroidales bacterium | reverse complement strand
CTGGGCTACCGGAGATCTGCAACTGGAGATCGACAGCAATCGCTATGTGATTGATGAAGTGTGGAAGCAATATGGCCACCATCCAAGCTTTAAAGGATGGTATATCTCCACCGAGATAAGCCGCAAGACCAAAGGAGCCATCCATGCATTCAGAAGTCTCGGTATGCAGTGCAAGGATGTTTCTAACGGATTGCCGACACTCATCTCTCCCTGGATTGACGGGACGAAGGCAGTAATGGCTGCCTCTAATCAAATCACCAAAGAGGATGCTGTATCTATTAAAGAGCACGAAACCGAATGGAACGAAATATTTGATGGAATAAAAGGAGCCGTTGATGCAGTTGCATTTCAGGATGGACACATCGACTACCATGAGCTTCCGGCCTTCTTTGAAGTAAACAAAAAGATTGCCGACAAACACGGCCTCCACTGTTGGACTAATGCCGAATCATTTGATAGAGACATGCCCATCAAATTTCTACCCATCAAATTTGAGAAGTTGCGTCTCAAACTGGAGGCCGCACGAAAAGCAGGCTATGAAAAAGCCATCACCTTCGAATTCTATCATTTTATGAGTCCACAGTCGGCCTATCTACAAGCAGGCCATCTGTTTAATCGTTACAAAGAATACATTACCAACTTAAAATAAACATGTAATTATGAATTCATTATCAAATTATTCGTCGTTGTACAAAGACGAATTATTAGATCGAATTATTCCATTCTGGCTCAATCACTCAAAAGATGAGCAGTTTGGTGGTTACTTTACTTGTCTCGACAGGTATGGAAAAGTGTATGACACCGATAAATTTATGTGGTTGCAGGGTCGCGAGGTTTGGTTATTCTCGATGCTCTACAACAATGTAGAAAAGCGCAAGGAGTGGTTGGATATGGCTATTCATGGCGCAGAGTTTATGCGTAAATATGGTCGTGATACACAAGGCAACTGGTATTTTTCGTTGACCCGCGAAGGACTTCCGCTCATTCAACCCTATAATATCTTCTCCGATTGTTTTGCGGCTATGGGCTTTGGCGCATTGAGCAAAGCTACCGGCAATGCTGAATATGCAAAGATCGCAGAAGACACCTTTAATAATATCATTGCCCGTTCTGACAATCCAAAAGGAAAATGGTCGAAAGGTGTAGAAGGAACCCGTCCTCTAAAAAACTTCTCCTTGCCAATGATTCTGTGCAATCTTTCGCTCGAACTCGAACATATCATTGGAAGTGATCGTGTGAATGAGTTTGCCCCCAAGGTGATTCATGAGGTAATGGATGTTTTCTATCAACCCGATAGAGGATTGATTCTGGAAAGTGTATACGAAGATGGCTCATTCTCCGACAGTCATGAAGGAAGACTTCTCAACCCCGGTCATGCAATAGAAGCCATGTGGTTTATCATGGACCTTGGATCTCGTTTCAATGACAAACAACTGATCAATAAGTCGGTAGATATTATGCTAAAGACCCTTAACTATGGCTGGGATAAGGAGTTTGGTGGCATACTCTATTTCATGGATGTGCTGGGTCACCCAACACAGCAACTGGAATGGGATCAAAAGCTTTGGTGGGTTCATATTGAGACATTAATATCTCTATCAAAAGCGTACAAATATACGGGCAACGAAGATTGCAAAAAGTGGTTTGAAACAATCCATGAGTATACCTGGAGTCATTTTAAAGACCCCGAGTATGATGAATGGTTTGGATATCTCAACCGTCGTGGTGAGGTATTACTCCCATTAAAAGGAGGCAAATGGAAAGGGTGTTTCCATGTTCCAAGAGGAATGTATCAGGTTTGGAAAACACTTGAGGCATAATTTGTTTAGCATCTTTTTAGTTACTAAATAGATCTATAGCTCATTAAGGGGTCTGATTTTTCTGAAATAAAATATGGACAGGATTGAATTTATTGATAATTTTATAAAGTATCCAGTTCAATATGATATAACACTAAAATTAATCCTTTAAATAGCTAACAAATGAAAAAAGAGATTTCCTGGGGTGTCATGGGTTGCGGTTACATCGCCAATAAATTTGTAAAAGCACTCATGACGTGTCAGGGCTCAAGGTTACACGCTGTAGCCTCGACTTCTGCAGAGCGTGCAAAAACATTTGCCAATACCTATCAGGTTGAAACCTGGTACGACAACTACGAAGCACTTGTTAAAGATCAAGAGATAGACATAATATATATTGCCAACACCAACAACTTTCACTTCGAAAGCATCAAGCTGTGTCTCAACAACAACAAAGCGGTACTCTGTGAAAAGCCCTTTGCCATCAATGCCCGACAAGCTGAAGAGGTAATCAATCTGGCCCGGATAAAAAATGTGTTTCTGATGGAAGGGATGTGGTCGCGCTTTCTTCCAGCCCTTCGTAAGGTGAGAGAAATTATTTTAAATGGAGAGATTGGTGATATCCAAAATCTTATAGGCTCCTTCGAAGTCAAATCAAATACAGGATTAGAAGGCCGACACCTTAATAATAAACTGGGAGGCGGAGCACTACTTGATGTTGGCATCTACCCTATTTCAATAGCTTGCTATCTACTAAATGAAAAACCATTAAGTGTTATTGGAGAGGCAGAGATTGGTCAAACCGGTGTAGATGAATCATCAAGTTATACGATTGATTTTCCCAATGGAATAACTGCCAATTTGAAATCATCAATCTGCAAAGAAGGCTCTAGAGAATTTCATATCGTGGGGACGAAAGGACAGATCACCATCCCTTTCTTCTGGCGGGCTGAATCATTCATCTTGAGTATGAACAATGAAGAGCCCATTACCCAAACTTTTAAACATCCTTGCAATGGATTTGAGTATGAGGTTGAAGCAGTTGCAAATTACATAAAGAATGGCATGAAAGAAAGTGATTTATGCCCGCTCAAT
>JAHEYR010000101.1 GCA_023251485.1 Bacteroidales bacterium | reverse complement strand
CTGAGTCCGCTTTCTATGCCGATAGCACGTAGATTTATTAAAGAGGCAACACAATACAGCGCAAAAAAGAGGATGCATTAGCGTGAAAACGTCTCATCGGCTAGCAGATAGATATTACAACGGTAATGTAAATTTAAAATTGCTTCCTTTTCCTAGTTCGCTCTCTACCCATATCTTTCCACCATGCTTTTGAACGAATTCGCTACACAAGATTAACCCTAATCCTGTACCCTTTTCATCTTCAGTTCCTTTTGTAGATTGATTAACGTCAATTCTAAAAAGATTCTTCCTCGTTTTTTCAGACATCCCCATTCCATTGTCTTTAACGGAAACTTCTAAAAAGCCATCTTTCCTAATCGCCGACAATACTATTTCTCCTTTTCTGGAGGTGAATTTAATGGCATTCGAGATAAGATTTCTCAATATACTGATCAGCATATTTCTATCTGCCAGAATTGTTAAATCCTCCGTAATATCATTTCTAAGCGTAACATTCTTTTTAACAGCAAATTCTTTTTGGTCCTCAGTTATTTCCAATGCTACTTCACTTAAAGATAAAAGTTCAGGACTAAACAACATGTATCCTCTATGCGAATTTGCCCAATCTAATAGGTTCTCTAATAATCTGAATGTTTGGTTAGATGCCGTATAAATCATATTGGCATAATTTTCAATGGCAACCATATCGTTTTCGTGCACCTCTTCCACAAGTAATTCACTAAACCCGATGATATTATTAAATGGATTTTTCAGGTCGTGCGCAATAATAGAGAAGAACTTATCTTTTGTTGCATTTAAATCTTTAAGTTCGTCAACATATTCCGTTATTTGTTCCTCCGCCTTCTTCCGTTCGGTTATGTCTCTTGAAATTCCAAAAGTGCCAAATATTTTCCCACTAGCATCTTTAAGCGGCATTTTTATTGTAGAAGCCCATGTAGCCGGCCCATTATTCCAAGTCTCTTTTTCTTCAATATCTAAGATGGGAGCACCTGTTTTAATAATACGTTGTTCATCATTATATGCAGCCTGAGCATGTTCATCGGTAAATATGTCAAAATCAGTAAGACCAATAATCTTGGAGGTATCATCAAAGCCATGCCTCTTCGCCATTGCTTTATTAACGCGAATAAATCTACTTTCCAGGTCTTTAAAATATATTCTATCCGTAATATTATCCATCAAAATATTCATCAGTAGCTGTTCTCGTTCAATAGCCTCGTCAGCTTTTTTCTGAATAGAAATATCTTTGGATATATTAATAATCCCTAAAATCTGATCGTTTTTATCTTTTACAGGAATTCCCGTTACATGGAAGATCTCGTTTCCTTTAAGATCCATCTCGCCTTCTTGAATCTCTCCTGTTTCTATTATTCTAGCTATCGGGCATTTAATACACTTATGTTCGTTGTTTTGAATCGCGTTGAAACAATAATTTCCAACAAGTGAGCCTTCATCCTTACCCAATAAATGATATAGGGTTTTATTCGCCCAAATAATTTTAAGATCAACTCCTGTAAAATAGACAACATCAGAAACATTATCTAATATTTCATAAATGTTCATCAATTCACGAAGGTCATTCTGAACTTTAAATTGGGATACCATTCTTATATTTTTTTGCTAAATTACAATTTATAAGATTGTAATGGACACTTATAAATGGCCTATTCCATAAAGATTAACCTATATTGGGATTCTTCTGGTTCCCAATAATTAAGTCTAAATCTTCCACTCTATAAAAAAGAGACCCTTCTTTTACAAAAGGTCTCTCCTTATCTTAATAAAATAAATTAGACTTGTTCCTTGACTATTGATAGATTTTTAGTTCAAGTTCACCTCTCAACGCCATCAGTCCATTCATTGAAAGTGCACGCATTTCATCTTCGCCGGGATATACATAAACCGGACCTATTCTGAAAACACGTTGGATGATCAGATTAACAAATAACTTTGAATGAGCGATTCCGCCTGTAATCAGAATTCCATCGACCTCCCCATTTAAAACCGGCGCCATACTTCCAATTTGTTTAGCTACATGATACGCCATCGCTTCAAAGATCAGCTTATAATGTTCGTCTCCTGCTATCACTTTTTGTTCAACATCGTAGGCATTGTTCGTTCCAAGATGAGCAGCTAAACCACCGCCCCCTAAAATCATTTTCATCACCTCTTTCTGTGTGTACTTACCACTAAAACAGAGTTTGGTCAATTCGCCAGCAGGCAATGTTCCACTGCGTTCAGGTGAAAAAGGGCCATCGCCATCTAATGCATTATTTACATCAATGACTTTCCCTTTACAATGTGCCCCAACAGAAATACCACCGCCTAGATGAACTACAATCAGATTCATATCTTCATAGTTTCGCATAATGCTTTTAGCATGTTCGCGAGCAATGGCCTTTTGGTTTAGTGCATGAAAAATAGAGACCTTTTTTAATAAAGGATGACCGGTTACACGGGCATAATCACATAATTCGTCTACTACAACCGGATCGGCGATAAAGGCTCTTGCATTAGGAAGCACACGTGCAATATCATAAGCAATTAAACCGCCTAAGTTGCTGGCATGTTCGCCTAACTGACTATGTTTTAGATCTCTGATCAAGGCATCATTCACCTCATAAACTCCCGAAGGAATTGGTTTAACGATACCACCCCGACCAACAATTGCTTTCAGATCTTCAAGTTTTACCTCTGCATCTTTAAGTTCCTGGTAAATAATCTCCTTGCGAAACGAATACTGATCAGTAATTTTATCAAACCCGGCCAGTTCTTCGGTAGAGTGTCTAATCGTTTTAACAAAGAGAGGGGTTGTATTAAAGTAAACCGCAATCTTTGTCGAAGTAGAACCGGGATTAATGGCAAGAATTTTAAAATCTTCCATCTGTTTTCTTTTACTGTTTAGATACTAAAGCACTGAGCGCTATTGAATACATCTTGGTTAACGAAGAATCGCCCCGAGATGAGAGAATGGCCGGAACCCTTGCGCCTGCTACAAATGCGCCTAATTCTGATCCACAAAGCTTGGTGCAGGTTTTGTAAAAAACATTGCCCGATTCAATATTTGGGAATAACAGACAGTCTGCATCACCGGCAACAGGACTTGTTAGTTTTTTAATCTCAGCCGATTCCTTGTCAATAGCAGTATCCAAAGCCAGAGGACCATCTACTAAGGCCTTCTTAAGCTGACCTCTTTCGGCCATTTTAGAAATAATCGCAGCATCAACACAAGCCGGCATAACAGAAAGCATCTGTTCGGAAGCAGCAATCATCGCAAGTTTAGGAAGTTCAATTCCTAAGGCGTAAGCAGTATCAATCAAATAATTAGCAATCGCAATCTTTTGTTTCAGATCGGGTAGCGGTATAATTGCAACATCCCCACAGATCAGAAGCTTCGAATAAGCTTTATTTTCAATAACCGTTACGTGGCTCAAAGTAGCTCCCGGATTCATCAGTCCGGTTTCTTTATTCAATATAGCCCGCATATATTTATCGGTACTCAAAAGACCTTTCATCAAAAGGTTTCCTTCGCCATTATTTATCAGGGCAACCGATTTTGTTGCTGCTTTTGTTTCGTCTGTTTCGTGAATAATGTTAAACTTTCCTGCATCGAATCCATGCTCCTTGCAGATTCGTTCAATCTGATTCGTATCGCCTACCAGCGTAGCTTCAACAATACCTAGTTCTATTGCTTTGCTTACCGCTTCAATAGTGTGTGCATCATTTGCAAAAGCCGCAATCAATCGCTTGCGGGGTCGAGACTTGACAGCCTCGACTATTTGGTCGAGTTTTGTAATTGGCATTTATTTGTCCTCCAAAATTTAAGGTGATGATATATAGAGTTTTAGTTTTCATAAGTATCCTGATATTCAGGGCGGCAAAATTAGTAATTATTAGCGAACTATTTTATGTAAATCATTGTACCCGACACAAAAAGCAAATTATTTTACTTGCAATAAAAATCGATCATCTTTTGGATTGCCTGCTTGCAAGCACCACAAAATTCGTCTCCCTTAAAAGTATCCATTAAACAATCAGTAGCCGGACGATACATCCCTTTCGCAACATATCCACCTCCTTCGTAAACACCTAACTGTAAAGGGTTTTCTTCGTTAGCCTGTGTAGGAATTTTTGCTCCGGCTGATAACAGATTCTTCCATTTACTGTCAAAGTTAACCAATGTGGTTAGATTAGGTTCCCAAGGCTCAATGTCGAGTGGATAGAAATCATTGTATGAAGTTGAAGAATCAAAATACTCATCTGCTAAACCGGCAAAACCATGACCAAATTCATGAACAAATATCTTCGCAGCAAAAGTATTGCTGTTTACCGACACGCAATAGTGATTAAAGATACCACCGCCACCATATTTTTTGCTATTTGCAATGATATAGATCTGATCATAAGGAGCATTACCAGCCATATCGCGAAGGCTCTTGTTATCACTAGTCATCAAATATCTTTCACTGTCAAAAGTATAGAAACTAGCATTCAGCAAGGTCTTCTTCCAGATATGTTGGGCTGGAATATCAACCCCCGATTCAAGAGAAGGAGCCAAAACAGCCCGGATATTAAATTTGGTTTTATTTTTTGTATAGGGGTCGAATTCAAATAAGGATTTAGCAAATTTCTTACAATCGTCCTTAAATTTATCCATCTCATCTGCAGTGTAACCTTCGGGCAGTATTACAATATCTACACAGTTTTTAGGATCTCCGCTAATATACGCATCAAAAACAGGGTATTGTAGTTTACGCTCCGGGTTAATGAAATAACTTTTCACATTAACGGTATACTCGAATTTCTTTTCATAGATGCCCTTTTTGCTTCTGCTATAAAACTCAACACGGACATTTTTCTTGGGAAAGGGCATTACCACCGTTTCGCTAAAACTCTTTTTGATTTGCTTAGCTTCAAGAGTTGATTGCCACTCATCAAACAAGGTGCAATACCCTCGTGAATAGATCATCTTATTAGAAGCCACGTCAAAGACCTTGAAAAAGTAATTACCATAAGCCATCGTATCGATCAGATTAACATGCGAACCCCCCCAATAGGGTTCGGCCTTTACCTCATCAATAAAATACTCCTCCGTGTTAAAATTACCAGCATGATAGTAATCAAGGCGAAGGGTTTTGTTTTCAAAATACTCGTCAAAGTTGATCGAGAAAGCACGTAAGGCTGTAAATACCAATACAATGGTCAATAATCTTTTCATGTCTTTTGCAGATTGAATTCAAATAGCGAATTTAGTGAGTTAATTGATTCAATTGCGTAATTTTGCACAAATTAAAAAAAAGTGAATCCTTCTTGCATTTAAGAAACAGAAACACTTTTTTTGCATTAAAATTTGTACAACATGTTTTTACTCAGTCTAATCTCTGCATTAAGCATCTGTAGGTACGTGCATATAAAGAAACGCGATAGTTTCGTCAGCTAATAGTTTGAATTAAACTGGTCGGATGAAATAATGCAGCGTTTTTTTACCGCTGTATCTCTCAGAATCCATCGGACAACCATTCTCAATTGTCCATTAGACCATCCCATTTCATTTTTTATCGTGATCGCATGAAATAAGATCCTTTTTATTTATGCCCATCATAATTGTTCAAATTATTAAAATTTATAATCATGGAAATCCCTTTCTCAGAATCATATAAAGCAAAAATGGTGGAGCCTATCCGCCGCAGTACACGTGAAGAACGCGAAGCATGGATCAAAGAAGCCAAGTATAATCTGTTTAACCTCAGAAGCGAGCAAGTATTTATCGACTTGTTAACCGATTCGGGAACAGGTGCTATGAGTGATCGCCAATGGAGTGCGATGATGCTGGGTGACGAAAGTTACGCAGGGGCATCATCCTATTTCAAATTAAAGGAGACCATCTATTCGCTTCTGGGCTTCGAACATTTCCTACCCACACATCAGGGCAGAGCTGCCGAAAATGTTTTATTCTCTACTCTGGTAAAAGAAGGCAATGTAGTCCCCGGAAACTCTCATTTCGATACCACCAAAGGACACATCGAGTTTCGCAAGGCGACAGCGCTTGATTGCACTATTGACGAGGCGTTTGACACCCAACATGAACATCCGTTCAAAGGGAATGTAGATCCCATCAAATTGGAAAATGCATTAAAACAATATAGCGACCGTATCCCTTTCATTATCATCACCATCACGAACAACACTGCCGGTGGACAGCCTGTCTCACTTCAAAACCTACGCGAAGTTCGTCAATTAGCCAATAAATATGGCAAGATGGTAGTTTTCGACTCCGCCCGTTTTGCAGAGAATGCCTATTTTATCAAGATGCGCGAAAAAGGATATGCCGATAAAAGCATTAAAGCCATCGTTAAAGAGATGTTTGCGAATGCCGATGCCATGACGATGAGTGCAAAGAAAGATGCTATCGTTAACATGGGCGGTTTCATTGCCATGCGTTCGAAAGAACTTTTTCAACAGGCAAGCGTTTACAACATCATGTTCGAAGGTTTTGTTACCTATGGTGGAATGAGTGGACGTGATATGAATGCACTGGCAGCAGGATTGGATGAAGGTACCGAATTTGATTATCTCGATACCAGAATCAAGCAGGTTGCTTATTTAGGAAACCGACTGGATGAGTTTGGAATCCCTTATCAGAAACCTTCAGGTGGACATGCAATCTTTGTAGATGCCACAAAAGTTTTGCACCGTATCCCAAGAGAAGAGTTTACTGCACAAACACTTGGCGTAGAGCTATATCTTGAAGCCGGTATCCGTGGTGTTGAGATTGGAGCGATGATGGCCGATCGCGATCCTATTACCCGCGAAAACCGCTATCCGAAACTCGAAATGGTACGTTTAGCAATCCCTCGTAGGGTCTATTCTAATAATCATATGGATGTGGTAGCTGTAGCACTCAAGAACGTTTGGGATCGGAGGGACACCATAACCAGAGGACTTAAAATCACTTACGAAGCACCCATCATGCGACACTTTACGGTAGAGATGGAAAGAGCGTAATACTTTATAGCTATCTTTGCACGCTAAAAATTCATCAATGGACAACAAGAAAAAGTCGGGACGATATGAACGTATCATCGTTCAACTACAGGAACTATTGACCAAAACCAACGATGTCAATTCCAGAATGGCTACAATAGTAGCTGTACTTCACCATAAAATGGATGGATATTTTTGGACTGGTTTCTATTTTCTTAACGATGGAGAACTAACAGTTCGACTCTATCAAGGTCCGGTAGCCTGTCAGATTCTAAAGAAAGATACAGGAGTCTGTTGGGCTGGAATCAACCAAAAGAAAACCATTATCGTTGGAAATGTTCATGACTTCCCGGGACATATCGCATGCGATGGCCGTTCACAGTCAGAGATTGTGGTTCCCGTACGTGATAAAGCCGGAGAAATTGTTGGGGTATTTGATATTGATAGCTCAACACTGAATACCTTTGATGAAACAGATCAACTGTATCTCGAAAAGATCGTTGAAATGATTTACGTTTAAGCAAAGCATACTATGTCGATTATAAGAATCACCAAGGAATTTAAATTTGAGATGGCCCATGCATTGAAGGGCTATATAGGACCCTGCAAGAATATTCATGGTCATTCTTATGAACTTTTTGTTACTGTTAAGGGAGAACCGGTTAATAACCCCGGTTCTTCCGACAACGGAATGGTAATAGATTTCAAGCTGTTAAAGGGTATTGTCCGCGAAAACATCATCGATCTGTATGATCATGCATTGGTCTTGCATAAAGATAGTGCAGCACTGATCAATGACGAGTCGAGAGAGCTCTACGGAAAGCTGATAACAGTAGATTATCAGCCCACCAGCGAGAATCTTCTAATATACTTTGCGGAAGTTCTAAAGCAGAAATTACCCGAAAATGTGATACTCCACAGTCTGTTCCTTCGTGAAACCGTCACCTCTTTTGCTGAGTGGTACGCCGAAGATAATAATTAGGTCCGTCTATCTATTGTTAAACTGATTCATGGTAAGTGCCGGACCGATGGTGGTGAAACTTTTTATCATCTCCACTGCAACCGGGATTCGTTCTATCCATGCACTCACTTCTTCTTTTTTCCATTTACCCAGCACATAATCAACCTGCTGTCCACGGTTAAAGTCTTTGCCAATACCAACTCTCAATCTGGGGTAGTCATTTCTGGCCATCACCTCAATAATGTTATTGAGACCATTGTGTGTGCCGCCACTCCCCTTTCCCTTCATTCTGAATACGCCAAAGTCTAAGTCCAGATCATCAGATACGACTAAAGAACGGTCTAACGGAATATCATGCAGTTTCAGCCAATAACGAAAAGCCTTCCCGCTCAAGTTCATGTAGGTGGTAGGTTTAATCAAAATTAGCTGTCGACCTTTATATTTAGCCTCAGCCATCATGGCCAATCTTTCGGTTGTAAACGTTACCCCCAAATCTTTAGCTAATGCGTCGAGTATTGTAAATCCTATATTATGTCGAGTATCTGCATACTCATCCCCAATATTTCCTAAACCACAAATCAGATATTTCATTACGTGATAATTTTTTCTTTAAATTTCGGAACATCTGTATTATTCAAATTCCCGGCAAACCATTTCGCCAAGTTTCCCGTTGAACTTTTTATTCTGATCCGCTGATTCCTTTTACAAAAATAGCGAAACCCATTAAATGAGTTTCGCTATTTTTTATTGGTTCGTTAAATCCCTGATTATTTCTTAGCAGGAGCAGCAGCAACTTCAGCAGTTGCACGTGTTGGTTTAACAAAAGCCATAACTGAATTCTTAGGATCAAGGAACTCTAAGTTTTCAATTTTTAAGTCACTAATTTTTGAGCTGTCAAGAATGTCAAGGTGAGAAATGTCAACCCTGATTTCATCTGGCATATTTTCAATCAGCGCACGTACTTTAACCTTACGATACTTCTTGATTAATTTACCACCTTTTAAAACCCCTGTAGATACACCATCAAAGAATACAGGAATAGCTAGCGTAACGGGTTTAGCAGGATTGATTTCGAAGAAATCGACATGCAAAACACTGTCACTAACTTTGTGATACTGTACCTCTTGGATGATAGCTTGCAACTGTTTTCCATCGATATCGAGGTTAACAGAGAAAGTGTGAGGAGTGAAGATTAATGGGCCAAATGCTTTTTCATCTACAGAAAAGTGGATTTGTTCTTTTCCACCGTAAACCACACAAGGAATGCGACCATCCCTACGATTGCGCTTTGCATCTTTCTTCCCTACGTTCTCGCGAAGAGAACCGCTAATAGAAACTGCTTTCATAATTGATTTTTATTTATTGATTGATTAAAGATTCAAATTAAAAAGTGAACTAATTGACTCATGGTTAACCATACGTTTGATAACCTGTCCAAAAAGATCAGCTGTCGACAATACTTTTATTTTACTCCATTCTTTGTGCAAAGGTATGGTATCTGAAACAATAACTTCGGTAAATGCTGAATTTTCTATTCTTTCAGCAGCATCTCTCGACAAAATAGCATGCGAGCAAAATGCACGAACACTTGCAGCACCATTATCCATCATTAGTTGAGCAGCTTTTACGATAGTGCCGCCAGTATCGATAATGTCATCAACAAGGATAACATCTTTGCCTTTGACATCGCCAATTAAGGCCATGGTTTCAACTTGATTTGCTTTCGCGCGTTGCTTATAGCAAATAACGAAAGGGATCTCCAAACGTTTTGCGTAAGCAGCTGCTCTACGCGTACCACCTGTATCGGGCGTAGCCATAACAGGATTTGGGAGATTCATTTTTGCGATGTAAGGAATAAAAATTGACGAAGCGAACAGGTGATCAACGGGGACATCAAAAAATCCCTGAATCTGTTCAGCATGTAAGTCAATAGTAATAATTCGGTTAACACCAGCAGCAGTAAGTAGATTTGCTACTAATTTTGCGCCAATAGAAACACGTGGCTTGTCTTTACGATCCTGACGTGCGAGACCAAAATATGGAATCACAGCAACAATTGAACGGGCAGAGGCACGACGAGCTGCATCAATCATCATTAATAACTCGAGCAGATTTTCAGCAGGGGGGATCGTTGACTGTACAATAAAAACAGTATTACCGCGGATGTTGTCTTCGAACGATGGTTGGAATTCGCCATCAGCAAAATCGGTAATCACAACATTTCCCAACCTAGTGCCATAGCTTTCGGCAATTTTCTCTGCCAGGTATCGACTACTCCGACCAGAAAAAATATTTACTTCAGATGCCATTGATTCTTTATTTACGGGGTTCATGAAAAGTGTTTGGCAAAATTACTAATAAATTTTGAAGGGCGAGCTATTGAATGAGAGACTTTTATGAAAAATCATTTTTTTCTTGTGAATTCACAAAATATCCTTATTTTTGCACTCGGAATGCAAGCTCGTTCTTTTAAGCCCAGATGGCGGAATTGGTAGACGCGTCGGTCTCAAAAACCGATGACTGTGAGGTCGTGCCGGTTCGATCCCGGCTCCGGGTACTTTGGAGTTTTTATAAAAGCCCTTATAATCTAATTGATTGTGAGGGCTTTTTCTTGAAAGTAACCAATAGAGGTCTATATTGTTCGGATCAGTCGGAAAAGTTGGGGGGAAGGAAATAAATTATTTACTTTGCAGAGATATGGAGAATCAGAGCGAAGCGAACAAGAGTCTATTAAATTTGGTATTACCCAAAGGCATTTTAGAATATTTCACAGTAAATAAG
>JAHEYR010000292.1 GCA_023251485.1 Bacteroidales bacterium | reverse complement strand
TAAGTCGTGATATCTGATAATGGGACCGGCAATGAGTTTTGGAAACAAGATGATGTAGAGCTGATAATCCCAGAAGTTGGTGAGGGGCTTGTGCACCTTTCTATAAACATCGACAACATACGTAATCGTTTCGAAGGTATAGAATGAGATTCCAAGAGGAAGCACCAATTTCGTCCAGTGAATGTTTTTGTCGCCGGCAATAGACAACAGGGAGTTTACATTCTCTATAAAGAAGTTTGAATATTTGAAGTAGAAGAGCAGTCCAAGATTAACAATAACCGAGAGGGTAAGCATGATTCGGCGATAGAGTCGGGTTTGGGTATTCGACATCCACTTCACCAGATAGAAATCAAGGAAAGTAACTCCCAGGATAACGAATATAAATTTGGGAGCGCCCCAACCATAAAAGAAAATACTGAAGATAAGGATTACAATGTTTTTGTACTTCTTGTCGGCCAAGTAATACAATATTAAGAATGCCGGCAGAAAGAATAGAAGAAATACAATGCTACTGAAAACCATTTAATCAATATTTTAAACAATAAGGGCTTCGACGGACAAAGGTATAAATTGAGAGAAAGCAAAATGAAATTAAGTATAAAATGAAGATAGATCATTTTACTGTAAAAGATCTTATATCACTCCAATTACAAAGATATGATGATTCTGATCTACAGGGGAGGCACATCCTTTCTTTAGGGTCTCTTCAGGGGTAACTCACCCCCTAGAGGTATGTTAGGGGTGGAGATACCCTGAGTATGGGGTGAAGATGGGGTGCAGAACCCTGTCGTTATGGGAGCGTATTAGGATGATATTTTGGAGTTATTATTTAGATAATGTTGGTTATTTAAAGCATTTTGTTTGTTTTTGTTGTTAATAAACAACATTTAAAGCAATCCGATAAATAACTCAAATTTATCTGGTTTCAAAATAAAATGGAAAAGATGGAAAAAAAACATTAAGCATAATAGAAAGCGACGTTGCCTGACTGCTATGCAAGTGACGGAACGAGCAGTTTTTGCCCATTGGTATACAAATACAAAGCCAACTCTTCATAATCAAAGAATTGGCTTTTGCATTATGTGACCTTACTAGGAATCGAACCTAGATTTAAAGTTTAGGAAACTTCCGTTCTATCCGTTGAACTATAAGGCCGGTAGTTGTGCTAATCTGCAAGTATATTGCTTCCTGATAAGCTATGCAAAATTAGCACAATTCCTTAAATATCAAAACCGGATTCTTTGCCGACTAGCTTGCGGTTATCGAATCTCGCTTCCATTCTCGAATTTCTGGGTTGGCGTTACGAAGCAAAGCTTTCCATCAGCATTCTCAACCATCAGGATCATGCCTTGACTTTCAATGCCTTTCAGATCGCGGGGAGCTAAATTCACAAGAATGCTAACCTGTTGTCCGATGATTTCTTCGGGTGTGTAATGTTCAGCAATACCTGATACCACGGTTCTTTTGTCGATACCGGTATCGATGGTCAGCTTGAGTAGCTTCTTGGTCTTGGCCACCTTCTCTGCTGCAAGGATGGTTCCAACGCGGATATCCATTTTGGCAAAGTCGTCGAACTCAATGGTGGGCTTAGAAGGGGTCACCTCCCTGTTTGCAAGTTCGTTTGCCTTCTTCGTATCCAACAATTTCTGTACTTGCTGCTCCATTAAGCTATCTTCAATTTTTTCGAAAAGCAGTTCCGGTGTGTTCAGTTGGTGCCCGGCACTCAGGATAGTTGCTGTTCCGGCAGAAGCCCATTGCAGTGGCTCCATATTGAGCATCTTCAATAGTTTAGTCGCACTGAAAGGAAGGAATGGCTCTGAAACGATTGAAAGGTTTGCACAAATCTGAAGAGAGATGTTCAACACTGTCTTTACACGAGCTTCGTCTGTCTTGAAGACTTTCCATGGTTCGTTTTCAGTGAGGTACTTGTTACCCAGACGGGCAAGATTCATCATCTCTGATAATGCTTCACGGAAACGATAGTTCTCAATACTGGCTGCTATGCGAGCAGGGAAGAGTGCCATTTCTGCTAGTGTTACCTCATCCTGTTCTGTTAGTCCGGTTACTTCGGGTACAATACCGCCAAAATATTTGTGGGTAAGCACCAATGTACGGTTTACAAAATTACCATAGATGGCAAGTAGCTCATTGTTATTGCGGGCCTGATAGTCTTTCCAGGTAAAGTCGTTGTCTTTTGTCTCAGGTGCGTTTGCTGTTAATACATAACGAAGCACATCCTGTTTATTGGGTAGGTCTTCCAGATACTCATGCAACCAGACTGCCCAGTTGCGAGAAGTAGAGATTTTATCATTCTCCAGATTCAGAAACTCATTAGCCGGTACATTCTCCGGTAAGATAAAACTACCTTCTGCCTTCAACATGGCCGGGAAGATGATGCAATGAAATACGATATTGTCTTTTCCGATGAAATGTATCAATCGTGTATCTTCATCTTTCCAGTAAGGCTTCCAGTCTTTTCCGGTCTTTTGGCTCCATTCTTTTGTGGCAGAGATATATCCGATGGGTGCATCAAACCAAACATATAATACTTTCCCTTCGGCTTCAGCAAGGGGGACTTTTACGCCCCAGTCCAGGTCGCGGGTTACGGCACGTGGCTGTAGTCCCTGATCAATCCACGACTTGCATTGTCCGTAAACATTGGTCTTCCAATCTTCTTTATGTCCTTCCAGAATCCATTTGCGCAACCATGGTTCATACTTATCAAGAGGCAGAAACCAATGTTTGGTCTCCTTCATGATGGGTACATTGCCGCTGAGTGCACTCTTTGGGTTGATCAGGTCGGTGGCATTTAAGGTCGTACCACAGCTTTCGCACTGGTCGCCATAAGCTTTTTCGTATCCACAATGTGGACAGGTTCCGGTGATATAACGATCGGCCAGATATTGATT